>LJNP01000037.1 GCA_001303185.1 Parcubacteria bacterium SG8_24 | reverse complement strand
AACGACTCCTTGAGACCGGCCTGGGTATCGGTCTGGTCTGGTTCTTCTACACCAGCCAGCTGAATCTGCATGCCGGTCACCTCGTCCTAGGCCTGATAGCCAGCGGTTTCCTGAGCTCATTGGTATCGGGCCGCCGAGCCGGCCTGTTCGTCGGTCTAGGAGTGACCGGCACTTTCGCGGTCATCGGCGTGCACAACATGGTCGTGCGTAGCGCCGATCCTTCCCTGCTCCTTTCGCTGCCGCTGGTGCTGCTCATGATCTTCGTGATGACGGCGCTGGGGTCTTTCCTGGGCGACATCCTGCGGTGGCTGTTGGCCTCGTTAGGCCAGAGATACACGAAAGCCTGATATGCATCAGGCTTTTTCATTTGATCTTCACGTTGTCCGGTCAGCCGCTTCTCCGGCTCTGCAGGTCTATGATCTTCAGTTCGCGCAGCAGCACCGAGGAGGAGGCGGTCTCGATCCTGCCCTGATCCACCAGTCCGAAGGCTTCGTCCCAGGACATCTTCCAGACCTCGATCTGTTCCCAGCCGTCGCCGCGCGTTTCCACCTCCTCGGCTTGAGCGACATCGGCGATGAAGGCATGGATCTTCTCGGCCGTGGCGCCGATCGAGGGGTAATAGGCGGCGACCTGACGGAAGGCGCAATCCGGGACGTCCAGCCCGGTCTCTTCCCGCAGCTCCCTTCGGGCGGCCATCAGCGGGGTCTCATCGCCGTCGACCATTCCGGCGGGCAGTTCCCAGACGGAGATCTCGTCGCTGGATACACTGAACGTCTCGGACTCGGCACCATCCCGCGCCTGGCGCAGTGCCCGTGAACCGGGTTCGGTGTCGATGAACGCTTTGACCGGCCGCGGTTGCCTGATCACGTAGACCATCCGGTCCCTGAAGTCCGCCGGCAGGATGACCGCCGCGTTACCGCGGTCCATCAGGTCGTGCCGCCGTTCCGGACTCCCCGCCCCGAACGAGTAGATGTTGAGGAATCCCTGGCGCTCCAGTCGGCAGCACGAAAAGGTGAGCCTCTCGTCTTTCCTCCCGACGTGTCGAATCAGTTCCATAGGCCTTGGTCTGCTTCTGCAGGATAACAGGGGGCGCCGACGGCGGTCAAAGAGCCCGGGCCTTTATCAGGGTACGAAAAAACCCCGCCACCATGGACGGGGTATCGGACATCACTTATGTCCCTTAGGCGTCTTTCCCGGAGCACCTTTCCGGCGCCTCGGCTTCTTGGCCTTCGGCTTCTTCCGTTTGGTCTTCTCAGGGAAAAGTTCCGGAGCGATCTTATGGATCGGAGCGAAGAAGGTTTTCTTGGTCCCGTTGATGGAGAGGACGATACCCACGAGACGCCCGTCGGTCGTGTAGACCGGACCGCCGGAATCGCCGTAATTGCCGCGCATGGCGACCTCGACGACACCTTTGATCTTGGACGACTCGGTTTCCGTGATGGATATCCGGCCTCTCTGCCACCTCGTCTTCTTGCCGAAATGCCAGACCAGTTCGCCCTTGCGCGGACGCCAGGCGAAGTCCGGTGCGGCCGGAGCCGACGGCAGGTCGATCTCCTCGTCATGGTACATCGGTTCCAGCAGGACCACATCGTAGCGTTTGGAGACGCGTTTGACGATCACCGGGATGCGGCGCTTCTCCTTGATGGTCAGGCCGTCGTCGGCCAGCGTACGGAAGGAAGCCACCAGCAGCTCTTCGTCCCGTACCACGTGCTCCGCGGTGATGATCAGTCCCGTGGGATCGATCACCACGCCGGTGCCTCCGGCGTATTTCACCCCGTCCTCATCCGAATAGCGGATGACGTGGATGTCGACCGTCTGGCCGACGTGCCATCTGATGAAGGCGAGACGCTCTGCCGGAGCCAGTCCGTCGTCGACGGTGCTGTCGGTCAGCGGATCCTTGGGCGGCTGTTCCTCCTTGGGGACGCAGGTCGGCGGGTTCGGATTGGGTCCCTCTTTCTGCCCGGAGGTGGTGCAGCAGGAAGTGCTGCACAGCAACAGCATGATGAAGAGCCCCAGGCCCAGCAGCGCGCCCAGGCGCGCCGCTTGCGACAGGATCAGTTTTCGGTTCATTCAGTTCACCCCTTATCCGGTCGATCCTAGTTTGAAAGGCCTCTTTTCTTGTTAGCAGACGACATTTACCCAGTCAAACCCCGCGGATTGCCGTAACGGCCACCGCCCCGTGTTATACTGAAGGCATGAACCGGAAACCGGCCAAATCAGGGAGCCGACGGCCCAGGATAAGAGGCCGAAGGCAGGATGTCGGCATCACCCTGTTGCTGTTCTTCGCGCTGTTGTTGGGGCTGTTCTTCTTCAAGGTCGTCCGGGATAATCTCGGACAGCCGGAGAGGGACGTGGTCTGGGGAGCGACCTTCTCCAAGAAATACGCCCAGGAGCTCGGACTGGACTGGCGCAAGACCTATCTGGCCGTGCTGGACGACCTGGGGGTGCGCCACTTGCGGTTGCCGGTCTATTGGGACGAGATCGAACCCGAACCGGACACCTACAATTTCACCGATATCGATTGGCAGGTGGAGCAGGCGGCCCAGCGCGGTGTCCAGGTCATCCTGGCCATCGGCCGTAAGGTGCCGCGTTGGCCGGAGTGCCATCCGCCGGCCTGGACCGGTGGTATGGAGGAACCGCTGGTCCGTTCGCGTATCCTACGGATGCTGGAGGAGGTCGTGGAGCATTATGCCGATAACCTGTCGATCGTGGCCTGGCAGGTCGAGAATGAGCCGCTGTTCCGTTTCGGTCTCTGCCCGCCGCCGGACCGTGATTTCCTGAAGCAGGAAGTTGCGGTAGTCAGTGCCCTGGACGATCGGCCGATCGTCGTGACGGAAAGCGGCGAGCTCTCCACCTGGGTCAGCGCGGCCAGTATCGCGGATATCCTCGGTATCAGCACTTACCGCACGGTCTGGAGCAAGTACATCGGCTTCTTCTATTGGCCGGTCTCCCCGTCCTTCTATGCCCGACGCGGTGCCGCCATTTCCTCTTTCGTCGATCGCGTCATCATAACCGAACTGCAGGCCGAACCGTGGTCGCCCGGACCGATCACCATGATGCCGCTCGATCAGCAGCTGGCGCTCATGGATGAAGGTCGGCTGCTCGACAACCTGGCCTTCGCCCGTCGGGTCGGCTTCGCCGAGGCCTACCTCTGGGGGGTGGAGTGGTGGTATTGGCTGCAGGCCGTGGGCCATCCCGAACTTTGGGAGACCGGCCGCCAGCTTTTTTTGACGACGCAGGAAGTCCAGGAATAGGCACGCGACAGCCCAGGGATATCAATACCGCCCCTTGCCGGGCGGTATTCGTCATCTGCCGGCCTGCTACCACGTGCGGCGGGCGGGTTCAGCCGAAGGTGAAGGCGTAGGTCTTCACCCCCGGATCGTTGAAAGTCAGGCGCAACAGCCGTTCACGGTAATCTCCGGGCGAATCGACCAGGTTGTAGAGCCGCCCGGTCGACACTTTGATGAATGACCTCCCGGCTTCGCCCGTGACGTCTTCGCCTCGTGTCCCTTCATCCAACGGTCGGCCGTTCATTTCAATCGTCACGCGGTGTGGCGAACCGCCTCCGTCCATCACCAGGTTGACCTGGGCTGCCTTGATCCGGTAGATGATGGCGGCATCGGGACCGACGGACTCGGCATACCCGCCTTCGATGCGCCAGCCCCCCTCGAGATAGAAGACGTTCAGTGCCGGGTTCTTGGCGGAAGTGAACTTCTTGGTCACGCCGGCCCTGACTCCCTGAGGTGAACCCAGGTATTCCATCCGGTCGAATCCCAGATAGGTCTCCGGCGTGCCGATCCTGTCGAACTCCACCGGGCTGGCCGGTATGCTTGGAGAGACGGGTTCCGGAACGGCGGATCCGTCCTCGGCCAGCAGGGCGCGGATCACCGCCTCGGAGTGGTCGTAACCGCCCTCGCCGAAATGGTGGTAACGGAGTCGGCCGGAGCGGTCCGCGAAGTAATGGGCCGGCCAGTAATGGTTGCGGAAGGCCTTCCAGACGGCGAAGTCGTTGTCCAGGGCGACCGGATAGCTTATATCGAAGCGCTCCAGGGCCTCGCGTACGTTCCGTTCGTCCTTTTCGAAATCGAATTCCGGGGTATGTACGCCGATGATGACCAGCCCCCGGGCGGCATAGTTCTCGTGCCAGGCCCTGACATGAGGCAGGGTGCGGAGGCAGTTGACGCAGCTGTAGGTCCAGAAATCGATCAGGACGACCTTGCCTCGCAGGTCGTCGGAGGTCAGCGGTTCGGTGTTGAGCCAGGCGGTGACGCCGGTGAGTCCGGGCAGCGGCCCGAGCGACGGCAGGTCCTCGGGAGGTATCTTCACCTCTCGACGTCGACCGAACAGCCGGCGCAGCGCGTCGGGTAATGGGGTCATATGTTCAGGATTCGGCCGGACGTTTGGTCAGGCGCACCTGCATGATGCGTCGGCCTTCCATCTTCTCTACCTTGGCCTCGACGTCATCCATGAGCGGGATGACCTGGCCTTCGTTCGGCAGATCGCCGAGCTGTTCCAGGATGAGGCGGCTGATCGACTTGTTGGGAGGGCCGAACAACCTGATGTTCATGAAGCGGTTGATGTCACGAAGCTCCGTGAACCCGTGGACCATGATGGAATACTTGTCGAGACGCTGGATGAGCTGTTCCTCGAGGACATCGGTGTCGTCACTGATCTCGCCCACCAGTTCTTCCAGCAGGTCATCCACCGTGACCAGTCCGACCATCGTGCCGAACTCGTTGACCACGATCGCCATGTGGGCGTTGGCTTTCTGGAAGTCCCGGAAAAGGTCGTCGATCGCCTTGGTCTCCGGCACGTACATCACCTTGCTGACCAGGTCCTTTATCCGTATGTCGCCGAGGGGGCGGTTCGGGTGTTCGGATATATAGTCGAAAATGTCCTTGATATGGATGATACCCAACAGGTTGTCCTCATCGAGCTCATAGACGGGGAATCGTGAGAAGTGGGTATCCTTGATGACGGGTATGATCTGGGCCACGGTCTGGCTGCCCTCAAGGAACTCCACGTCTTCCCGCGGGGTCATGACATCGATGGCGGTGATGTCATTGAACAGGAAGACCCGTTCGATCATCTCCTTCTCCTGTTTTTCCAGCGTCCCGGCCCGGACGCCCAGCGAGGCCATCGCCTTGATCTCTTCCTCGCTGACCGCCGCCGGTTCGGGGACGATGCGTCCACGGGTCATCCGGTCGACGAGGGCGGTCACCAGGTTGACGATCGGGCGCAGTATCTTGGCCAAGGCGTAGATCGGCCGTACCAGCACCAAGGCCGCCCGTTCGCTCTGGTGTGCGGCGAAGGATTTGGGGATGAATTCGCTGAAGATCAGAAGCAGGAAAGTGAGGATTCCGGTGGACAGTCCGACCCAGGCGTTTCCGAACCTCTTGACGGTGATCAGGGTGGCCAGGGCCGAGGCGCCGACATTGGCGGCGTTGTTGCCGAGCAGGATCGTTCCCAGCAGCAGTTTGGGATCATGCCGCAGTCTCTGTATCAGGGCCGCCCCCGGTTTCTTCTGTTGGACCATCGTCTGGATGCGGGCCGTATCCAGGGCGAACAGGGCGGTCTCGGCGGCGCTGAAGGTGGCGGATAGCAGTAGTAGCAGGACGAGTATTATCAGGTCTGTGACCATAGGACGGATCGGGTCGGGACGTCAGCTTCAGCCTTGGCCCGCCCCCTCCGGGGTTGCTTCATCTTTTTCCGGACCGGTCTCGGCGGCCTTCTGGTCCGCTGTCCGGTCCGTGTCCGTGATGCCGGCTTCCGGCCCGGACGTTTCTCTGATGATGGGAAAGGAGACGCTGATCTGCGTACCTACCTTCTCGATGGAATCGACGTATATCCGACCCTTCATCAGTTCCACGATCTGGTGGGTGATCCACAGGCCCAATCCGGTACCCGGGATGTCGCGGGTCTGGTCGGTCTTGACGCGGTAGAATTTCTGGAACAGTTTCTCCCGCTGTTCGGCCGACATGCCCAGTCCCGTATCGGTGACCTTGATCTCCAGCATGCCGTCATCCTTGACCTCGGTGGTGACGGTGACGCTGCCGGAAGGCGTGTACTTGATGGCGTTGGAGACGAAGTTGATGATGACCTGCTTGAAGCGGGAGCGGTCCACGTTGATCTTGGGCAGCGGTTCCGCCGGCCTCTTGTAGCCGAAGGCCAGCTTCTTCTTTTCCGCCTCGAAGCTCATCTCTTCCACCACCTCGTCGACGACCTCCTCGGCGGACAGCGGCGCCGTCTCCACCTTGAGACGGCCCTGCTCCAGGCGCGATACCTCAAGCAGGTCCTCGACCAGCGTATTGAGGTGGGTGGCGATCTGGAAGGTGGTCTTGAGTATCTGGTTGGGCTTCTCCTCCAGCTGGCCGAAGGCGCCTTCCAGGAACAGCGACAGGTAGCCGCGTACTGCCGTGATCGGGGCCCGGAGCTCGTGTGAGGCCATGGAGATGAAATCGTCCTTCATCTGGTCAACCTCCTTGAGCTTCTTGTAGAGGGTGGCGTACTGGAACAGCCGGGTGTTCGACGAGAGGACCAGCACGACGATCAGTACCGTTATGGCCAGCCAGATGTAGGACCAGAAGAGATTGTCCCGCACCAGGGAATCGATCACGTCCAGCGATATCTTGGTGGACAGCAGGTACATCTTCTCGTCGTCCTGGTCGTGCAGGGGCATGACCACGCCCCAGAACCGTTCTTCGCTGCGCGCTTCGGCCGGGGTCAGGGTCTGTTCCATGCCGGCCGGCCGGGCCGATTTGGTCAGGTAGGCGATCGCTTGGTCGTCATACCAGGCCAGGATGTTGTGGCGGCCGTGGGCTGGCCGGCCGATGCTGTCCTCATAGAGGCTGGCCACCACCTGGAAGTCCTCACCGTCCTTGGCCAGGATGTCCATGCTGCGTACCTCCGGTATGACTTCAGCGATCTTCTCTATCCGTTCCTGGAGCGCCGCGGTGTCGGAGAAGATGTCGGTGCTGGTCACGTTGAGCATCTTGCCGATGAGCAGCGCCGTCCGCTGCAGCTCGACGTCGACCGTCCGACTGAACCGGTTTATCACGAAAAAGGTGTTCATCACGATCGTCACCGGGACGAGCAGGATGAGCACCGCGGCATAGATGACCTGCCAGTTCTTCCTGAAGAAGACGGAGACGGAGGCGGCCCTGGTCTTGTCTTTGGCCATAGTGCTGGAAGTATAGCATCATTAAGGCGAAAAACAAACGTCCGCCCCGGCGGCGGCAGGGAGGGCGTCACTTGGTCAGACCGCCCTTTTTTAGTATAATTTAGGTATATGACCAAGACCATCAAAGGTATCGAGAAGATCAAGACGGGCATCTCCGGTTTCGACGAGCTGTCCGAGGGCGGGCTGCCTAAAGGACGGGTGACGCTGGTGTCAGGCACTGCCGGTTCCGGCAAGACCGTCTTCGGCCTCGAATTCCTGTACCGGGGCATCACCAGGTTCGGGGAGAAGGGCACCTTCGTCACTTTCGAGGAGCGGCCGGCGGATCTCACCAAGGAGGCGGCCGGATTCGGCTGGAACCTGTCCAAATGCATCCGGCGGGGCGACCTGTCTTTCGTCGATGCCAGCGCCGTGGCCGAACATCAGGTGGAGGTCGGCGAATACGATTTCGGCGCCCTGATCGCCCGCATCAAGTATGCCGTCGAGAAGGTCGGCGCCAAGCGGGTGGTGATAGACAGCATGGCGGCGCTGTTCCTGCGCTACAAGAACCAGTCGCTGCTCCGTCGCGAGCTTTTCAAGATATTCGACATGCTCAGGAAGATGGGCGTGACCTCGGTCATCACGGCGGAACGGATCAGGGATGAGGATACCCACTCCCGTTTCGGCATAGAGGATTTCGTGGCCGACAGCGTGATCTTCCTGTACCACACGCCCGTCGGCCGCGGTCGGGAGAGGCAGATCGAGGTGGTCAAGCTGCGCGGGGCCAGCCACCAGACCGGCCGGCAACCCTTCCAGATAGGCGAGGACGGCCTGATCATCTTCCCGGCCGGACGGCACGGCTCGGCCGCCAAGAGCTCGACTTCCAAGATATCGACCGGAGTGTCCGGCATCGACGCCATGACCGATGGCGGCGTGTTCCGCGGTTCCACCTCCCTTCTCTTGGGCGGCTCCGGCACCGGCCGGACGGTACTCGGTCTCCAGTTCATCTGGGAGGGGGTCAGGAAGAAGGAGCGGTGCCTGTTGATCTCTTTCGAGGAGAGCGACACGCAGCTACGGACCGATGCGGCGTCTTTCGACTGGGATTTCGATCAGGCCGAACGGCGCGGCCTGCTCAAGATAGCCGCCTGGCATCCGGAAATCCTGCCCCTGGAGTCCTATCAGCGCAAGATCGAGGAGCTGGTCAAGGAATTCCGCCCCCGGAGGATCGTCGTCGACAGCGTGACGCCTCTGGCCAATTCGGTCGACGAGGACCGCTTCCGCAAGTTCATCGTCTCGCTCAATTCCTACCTGAAGGACAAGGCGGTGACGACTTTCGTCAACTACACCACCATCGCCAGCATCGCCTCTTCACTGGCCGCCGAATCGGACATGGCGATGGTCGCCGACAATATCTTCGTCCTGCGGTTCGTCGAGAGCCAGGGAAAGATGGACCGTGAGATACTTATTGCCAAGTCGCGGGCCTCGTCCCACGACAAGGAGGTCAGGAGATACATCATCGACGCCTGCGGCATGACCGTACTCAGCGGAGCGTCGTCCACCTGCGAAAGCCAGGGTTTCGTCGAAGCCATAAAGAAAGCGAAGGCGGGGAAGACAAAAGCTAAGGGCGGCCGGTCTCGCGCCAAAGGCCGCCGCAAGGAGAAGCGATGAACACGGTGACGGTCAGGCTGTTCATATCGCGGGAATCCGCGACCTATAACTTCACCCGGCAGCAGGTGGAGCGGGCCTGTGAACACGCGCGGTCGTCAGTCAATCAGGTGCGCCTGAAGGTCGTGGAGATAGAGAAGGACCCGGAATTGGTCGAGCGCTATAATGTGGAAGCGCTGCCCCTGGTGCTGGTCGGTGACAAGCGTTTCGTCGGCATACCCAAACCGGACGAACTCGCCGCCTTCATCGGGTTATCCCAGCCCGCCTGAGGCGGCCGAGTACCCCAGGTGAACCCATGCCTCCCAAGAAGACAGACAGGAAAGCCAAGCTGACCAGACCCTCAGTCGGCCTCGACGATATGCCCGAGGCCGTCTTCGTGGTGGATCAGGCCCAGCGTATCGTCATGGCCAACCGCCGCCTGTTGGACCTGTTGGGATACGGAGAGGCCGACCTGTCGGATAAGCCGCTCAAGACGCTCCTGCCCGATCCGCCGCGGGCCACCCGGACGGTCTGCAAGGAAGGCGCCTGCATCCATGAGTTCGCCACTTTTGTGGTCAACCGGAAGGGCGAACAGATCATGATGGATTTCCGGGCCGCGCCTATCGAACAGCATGGCAAGGTAGTGGGTGTCCTCTATGCCGGCCGCGACATCCGGGTCAGGAAGCTGATCGAGGCGGAGGTGCGGAAGGCACGGGACTATTTCCGATCGATCGTGGAATACTCGCCCAGCGGCATCTGCATCACCGACATGGGGAGGAACATCATCCTGGCCAATAAGGCGCTTTCGGACATGACCGGCTATTCCAAGGATGAGCTGGTCGGGCGCAACGTCGTGGACACTTTCTATCCGGATGATGATGTCGAATCACGGACCCTGGATATCGAGCGTCTCAAGAGGGGGGAGAGGATCTCCCGTCATATCGAGGTGGTGGACAAGGAGGGTAAGCGCGTGCCGGCTTTCGTGTCCTACCGCCATCTGAGCGGTTTGGGGCAGGACGGCAACGGTGCGATAGTCGAATCCTATTCCGACGAGACGGCCAGTCAGCAGCTGGACCTGCTCAAGGACGAGTTCGTCTTCGTGGCGGCCCATGAGCTGCGTAACCCCGCCACCGCCATCAAGCTGCTCCTGGACATCATTTTCGAGGACAAGCGGTTGACCCTGGACCCGATCCTTCGCAACTATCTGCTCAAGGTCCAGCAGGCCGAAGAGCGGCTGATGCATCTCGTGGATGACCTGCTGGAGGTCTCGCGTTCGGAGGTCGGCCGTCTCAAGATTAAGGTCGGTCCGGAGGACCTGGTGGGTCACGTCAACGAGATCATCAACGAGCTGCGCCCCAGTGCTCTGGACCGCGATGTCCGGATCGTCTATAACGCTCCGCCGAGACTGCCGCAGGTCGAGGCCGACGGCGTGAAGCTGAAGGAGATATTGGCCAACCTCGTCTCCAACGCGATCAAGTACAACATCGCCGGCGGGTCAGTGACGATCGATCATGAGGTCACCGGAGATCAGGTCTTCACCCGCGTCACCGATACCGGCATCGGGATGACCCCGGAGGATCAGGAGATGATCGGCGAGAAGTTCTGGCGGTCCGAAGACCTGGCCGTGCGGGCCCAGGCCGGGACCGGGCTGGGCATGTTCATCGTCAAGGAGCTGGTACATCGTATGGGCGGACGGTTCGAGGTGAAGTCGGAACACGGCAAGGGGAGCACTTTCAGTTTCTCGCTTCCTGTCGTCCGGCCGGCGGGCTAAGGAGATATCGGACGCATGACAAGAAGGCGCGCCCCGGGGGCGCGTCTTTCAGGTTTTTGACGTCGGACGACGGGTCATTCGGCGACTATCATCACCTTTTGGCCGGCCGGGACATCACCGCCGTTCCAATCGTGGATCGCCGCCCAGAGCGTGTCGAGGTCATAGAGGTAATCCTCGCCGCGTTTCGTGCCCGGATCATGGGTGATTATCTTGGTTCCGGTATATCCTTTGGCCACCAACATGTGGTATTCGGGACCGCCGCCCCGGAAATACGGGTTATGCAGCGATTTGCCGTGGGCCGGGAGTATCACGGGAAGACCTCGCGCCAGCTGGCGTCTGATGTCGTCGATCGAACTGATGGCGATGACCGAGACCTTCCCTATACCGAGGAATTCCCTCATGATGGCGGCCGTCTGTTCCGCGTCCGTACTCTCGAAGTAACCGAGCGTGCTCATCTGGTATTCCACGATCTCGTCGATGCGTCGACGCATCTCCTCCCGGGAGACCGTCGTCTGTCCTTCGAGGAAGGCTTGGATCATGATCATGGAAGCCTCTTCACAGGCATCCTCGTCGACCGCGTCCCAGACGGCGAACGGGGCCTGCAGGACGAAAGGTACTTCGAGGTTGATTTCGGGCGGTAAAGCCCGGCCGGCGGGGTCGGTAGTATCTCTATGGGGTCATCAGTCTCATCCGTGGTGACTGCCGGGATGTCGCCGCCGATTTCCGTTGGGGTTTCCGGCTCCCCTCCGGCCGCGATTTCCGGCACGATATCTGTAGGACCGACCGGATCAACAGCCGGACCGGTCGCGTCGCTGGCCGCCGCCGGTTCGGTCTGTATCGTTCCGGCATATCCCGATTCCCGGAACTCCTCCTTGGTCAGGGGTTCGGGCAGCGGTTCTTGCTGCAGTTTGGCCAATTCCCATCTGAGATCCTGGCGATAGGCCCAGGCCCAGCTGGCCGCGGCCGCCAGCAGCACCAACACCGCTATAGACAGGGTCAGCCCCAGTTTTTTGTCGCGATTCAAGTGGGTCATTCTTTAATTTTAAGGCAAAAAAGCCGTTCCGTCAAACGTCTTAGGCCTCGCTGCGTGACACAGTAAGCCCCCCAGTTCCTGTCGGTTTGTGCCGCCAGGCAGCGGCATATATACTTCATTTATGCTCAAGAAAGGGCAAAACAAGACGGCTATGAGACGATCGATCGCGGCCTACGCGGTCGTATTCCTGTCAGCCGCGGCGGTCTGTGCTTTCCTGCAGGGCCAGTCCTCATTCGCCGATCCTGACTCTTTCTATCACGCCAAGATGGCCTCATTGATGCTCGAGAGCGGTCCGGTCATGAC
Organism: Parcubacteria bacterium SG8_24; assembly: GCA_001303185.1. GTDB lineage: Bacteria > Patescibacteriota > Patescibacteriia > SG8-24 > SG8-24 > SG8-24. Next base: position 8,068 of record LJNP01000037.1, on the reverse strand, counting down.
CTTCTCCTGGCTGCCCTTCACCACTCTGACCGAGGCTTTTGCCGACCATCATCTGTTCTATCACGTGCTCCTGATGCCGTTCGTGGCGCTGTTCGGTCCCCTGTGGGGCATCAAGCTGGCCGCGATCCTTTTTGCCGCCGCCGCCGTGACCGTCTTCCTTGGCGTGTTGCGGATGATGCGAGTGAGTCACGCCTGGGTCTTCACCCTGCTGCTCATGACATCCGGAGGATTTCTGGTGCGGCTGAATCTGGCCAAGGCCGGTCCGCTCGCCATCATCCTGCTGCTGTCGGCGGTAGTCGCCCTGAAGCGGCGTCACTTGGGGTGGCTCTTCGCCATCGGTTGGGTCTATGTCTGGACACACGGCGGCTGGCCCCTGCTGCCGCTGATGGTGTCGTGCTGGTTGGCGGCCCGTATCCTGACTAGGGCGGTCACGGAGCGGGCTGCGGAACGGCGGCGGACCGTCACCCTGTGGGAGTCCAAGGCCCTGGCCGCGACACTGGCCGGCTGTCTGGCCGGACTCGTCATCAATCCTTATTTTCCCGGCAACCTTTCCTTCTACTGGGAACAGATCGTGCAGGTGGGCCTGATCGGTTACGGCGAGACGATCGCCGTGGGCAGCGAGTGGTATCCTTACTATTTCAGCGGTCTGTTCGGCGAGAACGGCGGCCCGTTCCTGGCGCTCGGCATCGTCATCCTGATCGCCCTATTCGCCCTGCTGTGGGATGACGTGATCCGGCAGCCGTCGCGTGTCCGGATCGCCGAATCCGAGATCGTCGACGCCATCGGGCTCTGTCTGACCTCGGCCGCGCTGCTGTTCATGACCGCGGGGAGCCGGCGCCATGTGGAATATCTCATCCCCGTCCTGATTCTGTTCACCGCGTCCTGTTTCGGCATGCTATGGCCCCACCTCGACTTGGTCCGTCTGCGGCAGCGGTTCTCCTCCCTCTTCTCCAGCAAGGTCGTCGCCCTATCCCTGACGGTCTTCCTGCTCTCCGTCCTGCCCGTCCTGGCGTTGAAACAGGTCTATCTGGTCAAGTATTTCCTCGGCGCAGGAGTTCCTTGGGGACACTACGGGTCCGCGGTACAGTGGGTTTCCGAGAATGTCCCGGAAGGTTCGGTCATCGTCCACAGCGACTGGGATGACTTCCCGATGCTTTTCTTCCGTGACGACCGGTACAGCTACGTGGCCGGCCTGGATCCGACCTTCCTGTATAGGCGCAACCCGTTGAAGTACGGGCGGTGGCGTGCCCTGACCTTGGGGGAATATGACGGGTCGGTCAGCGGTTCCCTCCGGGATGACTTCGGTTCCCGGGTGCTGCTCATCGGCAAGGACCATGAGGAGATGAAGTCGCTCGCCGAGCGGGACGGGGCATTGGTCCTGACCTACGAGGACGAGGACGCCTGGATCTATGAGATACCGTGAGACGCGACTGTCGATAGCCTTGCCGGTGTTGAATGAGGCGGGCGTGCTGGAACGGTCAGTCGGACGTCTGGTGGACCGTCTCCGTTCGGATCTGGCCGATTTCGATACGACCGTGATCATAGCCGACAACGGCTCTGATGACCGGACCCCGGAGCTCGGTCGAGGGCTGGCCGAACTGCATCCGGAGGTCGTCTATCTGGAGGTCGCCGGGCGGGGCAAGGGTTTGGCGATACGTCGCGCTTGGGAAACGGCCGAGGCCGACATCTACGCTTTCATGGATATCGACCTGTCCACCGACCTGGCGGCCTTGCGGCCGTTGACGGAAGCGGTGGCCGGTGGTGCGGCCTTGGCCTTGGGGTCGCGGCGTCGGTCCGGTGCTGAGGTCGAGCGCAGTCGGGGCCGTCTCTTCCTGTCCTGGTGCTATCGGCAGCTGTTGCGGCTGGTCTTCCGTACCGCCGTAAGCGATGCCGCCTGCGGCTTCAAGGCGGTCTCGGCCGAAGTGGTGCGCCAGGTCCTGCCGGAAGTGCGCGACTCGCGCTGGTTCTTCGATACCGAACTGGTCTTGCGGGCGGAACATGCCGGGTTCGGCATCAAGGAGATACCTCTCCGGTGGCGGGAGCAGGCGGCGGGAGACCGGAGATCCAAAGTCAACGTCATTAAGGTGGCCTGGGAGTACCTCAAGCAGGTCGTCAGGTTGCGCCGCGAATTGACATGACTCTCAGGGAGATTTACGGAAGGATAACCGTCCGGGAGAGGCGGGTGGCGGCGGCGCTGACGGCCCTGATCGTCATCGTGACGCTGTTGCCGCCGCTTTGGGGCGCCTACCAGGGTTCGGTCCGGGGTGAGACGTTCAACGGCATCCAGTTCCTGTCCCCTGGGGACATGGGCGTCTATCTCTCTCAGATAGACCAGGCCCGGGAAGGGGCCTGGCTTTTCGAGAATCGCTTCACCACCGAGACCCTGCGGCCCACCTTCAACCTGTTCTGGCTGCTGGTAGGCCGGCTGGCCGCCTTGTTCGGCATCTCGGCGCTGGCGGCCTTCCATCTGACGCGCCTGCTGCTCATCCCCCTGCTGGCGGCCGTCGCCTACCTGTTCATCACCTTCCTGTTCGGCAGCGTCAGGCGCCGGATGACCGCCTTCATCGTCTTCATGCTGGGATCGGGATTGGGCTATCTGGCCGAGCCGTTCTTCCGGGACAACGCACCGACCCGTTACCGCTATGAGTTCCCCATCGACCTGTGGGTCGGCGAGGCCAACGCCTTCCTGTCCATGGGATACAGTCCTCATTTCGTCGCCTCTTGGGCGCTGTTCCTGCTCTGTCTGCTGCTGCTGATGGTCTCGTGGCGCTCCGGCCGCCTGCGTCATGCGGTGGCGGCCGGCCTCACCGGCCTGATCCTGTTCCAGTTCCATCCGTTCCATGCCATCACGCTTTATGCCGTCCCGGCGATCTATCTGCTGTCCTACGGTTTCGGTCGGGGACGCCGCCGCTGGTCCGGGTATGCTATCTTCGTGGCGCTCTCCGTGCCGTCGGTGATCTACCATTACGTCCTGACACATTACGGTCCGGAGGCCCAAGCGCTGGTCGAGGCCAACCTGAATCTGACCCCGGCGGTCTGGCATCTCCTGTTGGGGTTCGGTGCGGTGAGCCTGCTCTGGATACCCGGTCTGCAGCTCTGGCAGCAGGAGGATCGGGAGGGTGAGGCCTGGCGTTTCCTGCTGTTCTGGTTGGTTACGCAATCGCTCCTGGTCTATGCGCCCCTGACTTTCCAGCGGCGGTTGCTGGAAGGTCTCCAGTTCCCTCTGGTCATGCTGTCGGTACCGGCTCTGCTGTACCTGTGGGACGCCTGGTCGACCCGCCGCCGCCGTCTCATCTATGGCCCCTCGGTCGCACTACTCGTCATGTTAGTGTTCCTGTTATCTTCGTTCGGGGCCGTGGCGCGCAACCTACAGGCCTATTCGACCAATAACCCTCCGGCCTTCTTCTTCGACAGCGATACGACCGCGGCCCTGGACTGGATCAGGACACGAACCGGTCCGGAGGCCGTTTTCCTGGCCTCGTTGAACAGCGGCAACTTCATCGCCGGCTGGGCCGGGCGTCGGGTCTATGCCGGACACTGGGTCAATACGATCGATCTGGACCGCAAGGAACAGGAGATCGCCGGTTTCTATTCCGGTTCCGATCCGGTCTGGAACAGGGAGTTCCTGGACAGGCACGGGATCACTCACGTCTTCATGGGGCCGGCTGAGCGTCTGTCCGGAGACTGGTCTCATGACGACATGACCTTCGATAAGGTGTACGGTGAGGGGGAAGTCGAGATATATCATGTAGGACGCTGAATCTATGGAGATCCTGGTCATCATCCCGACCTATAACGAGAGGGAGAACATCGCGTCGTTGATCCGCGGCATCCTCAGTCAGGGAGAGGCCTTTTCCGTCCTGGTGGTCGATGACGGTTCGCCGGACGGGACCGGTCGGATCGTCGATAGCCTGGCGGCCAGGCTGGACGATCGGGTCCGGATACTCCACCGTCCGGAGAAACTCGGTCTGGGGAGCGCTTATCTGGACGGGTTCAGGTTCGCCTTGAGGCACGGTTATGATGCGGTCTGTGAGATGGATGCCGACGGTTCGCACGATCCGGCCGTCCTCCCTTCCTTCTACCGGCAACTGGAATCAGGCGCCGACGTCGTCATCGGTTCGAGGCGGGTCGCCGGCGGCGCCATCATCGGCTGGGGCTGGCACCGACATCTGATGAGCCGGGGGGCCATGTGGGTCTCGAGATTGGCGCTCGGATTGCGGACAGCTGATGTCACTTCCGGGTTCCGCTGCTATCGTTCGGCCGTCATCCGTGAGCTGTTGACCTGCGACATCCGGGGCAGCAGTTACGCCTTCCAGGAAGAGACGCTCTTCCATTGCGAGCGTCTCGGATTCCGGGTCGTGGAGATACCGATAGTCTTCAGTGACCGGAAATGGGGCAGGTCCAAGCTCACCCGCAAGGACGTCTGGCAGTTCTTCACCGTCATCTGGCAGTTGCGCGGACTTGAGAAAAGGACGGGAAGGGGTTAAGTTCAGGCTGCTATGCGTTGTCCTGCCTGTGGTTCGGAAAGTCGGGCTGACTGTCCGGTCGTCACCCAAGAGGCCGATCGGCGTCAGAACCGGTCCTATACGGCCTTCAGGTGCGGTCGGTGCAACCTGCTGTTCCTTGAGGACTACCGGGAAGACCGCAGTCATCTCTATGATGACGATTACGGTACCTGGGGCCGCAGCGCCGGAGACCGGGAGGGTCTCGTCGCCACCGTCAAGCGGGCGACTTTCCGGCGCCAGCTCCAGAGGTTGATGGAGGTAGCGGCGTTGCCGTCAGCCGACGGCCGCAGACTCCTGGACGTCGGTACGGGTCCGGGATACCTGCTCGAAGCCGCGTCGGGGCTGGGTTTCGACGTCTACGGCGTCGAGCCGTCCGGCTATGCGGCCGACCGGGCCGCAGAACGTTTTCCCGGACGGGTCCACCGAGGTCGGCTGTCCGAGGCCGGGTTCGGTGACGACGTGTTCGATGTGGTCAGTCTGACTGACGTGCTGGAACATGTCAGCGAGCCCGTTACCCTGGCCGCCGAGGTCAGTCGGGTACTCAAGCCGGGGGGCGTCGCCTTGATCATCACGCCGAATGCCGCCTCCTGGACCAGGCGGCTTATGGGCCGATATTGGTTCCAATACAAGTACGAACACGTCATGTATTGGGACGCCGCGTCCTTGAGGCACCTGCTGGACCGCACCGGCTTACGGTTGCTGTCGGTGGAGAATAACCGCAAATGGTTCTCACCGGCCTATTATCGGCACTATCTCGGCAAATACTCTGTCTTCGGCCCCTGTGGGCGCATCATTTCAGGATTGTGCGGCGTCCTGCCCCGTTCTTGGCAGGAGAGACATCTGGCCAACCCCTTTTTGGGGGAGCTCCTGGCGGTCGCCGTGAAGCGAAAATGAATCTGCCCGGTCGGCGGCACTGCCGGACGATCATAAGACGCCGGACGACTCCGGCGTTTTTTATATCGTCAGATGTCCGAGTCGGATCACTTCAGGACGAAGGCGGGTAAGGTCACCGTGCCGAAATTCCTAGTCCGATCGATCTGCAGCCGATGGCTGCGGATGCCATCGAGTACCAGTTTGGCGTCGATTTCCTGAAGCGTGATCTGCGGGACGTAGTCACCGGGCGGCAGACCGGAAAGCGGCAGCCTGATCACCGGACGCTGCGGCGTTCCGGCGAGCCCGGCCGTCGGTACAGGCAGGTTCATGAGCGGCATCAGGCGTTCCCGTACGGTCTGTCCGTCCCGGTCGTGGATCGACAGGCGCATGACCGGTTCCCTGTCCGATTCGCGTACTGCCGACCAGGTCGCGGCGATCAGCAACAGCGGATCGCCGGTCGGTTCATCCTGAAGCAGAGTCACCTCCGGAGAGTGCAGCTTGATGCCGTTAGTGAAGGCGAGCGCGTTCCGGGAAAGCGGTAACGGTGCCTGCGGGGGCGCCTCAGCGGCCTGGTCATAGAGCATGAAGGTATCCTGTCCGAAGATATCCTGACCCAGGACAGCGGCCAGCCGGTCATAGCCGCCTGCGTAATGGGGAGCGGCCCAAGAGGTCTTGGGGAACTGGGCCTGATAGGTGATCAGGTCGCGCGTATCCAGGGCGACGAAGCGGAGCCCGTCAGGCGGAGGGTATCCGTGAGTGGCGAATTGGGTCACGCCCAGGAACAGGTAGTGCAGCGAATGGAGATTGCGGCGTGACGAGAGGTGCGGCAACAGCGCGTAACTGGCGGCCACCGAAGAGCTCGAGGGAATCAGCTCGATCATCCGTTCGGCGGTCCGGGCCCGGATTCGGTCTTCTGCGGGGTCGGCGATGCGGGCGGCCGCCGGCAGGACCGGTCCCAGCAGCAGGGCGCTGTAGATGCCGGCCAGGGCATAGCAGACGATCACTACGCCGAGCATCTCCCGCAGGGTCAGTGTCCGGGAACGTCCGGTCAGCATCTTGGGTACGGAGACGATCGCTTCCGAAGCGGCAAAGAAGATGGCCGGCAGGAACAGGGTGGCGTAATGCGTCTCCAGGATCAGGGCCCCGCCCCCGGGAGCGCCCAGCAGTATCTGGGCCAGGGGTCCGATGAGCAGGACCAGCCGTTTCGGTTTCAGGTAGGGCAGGAAGAGCAACGGCAGGCCGAAACCGAGGATCATCTCCAGGTTGGGAACGGTCAGCAGGTGCCGGATTATGGTCAGGGGTTTAAGGAAGGGGCTCAGGGCGATTTCGGCCGGAGTCTCACCGAGCCAGGAATAGTAGACCAGGAATTTGTAGCCGCCCTCCGGGGCGAAATGGGATATCAGCCTCAGGGCCGCCGCGAACCAGCCCAGCCCCAGGACCGCCGGGACCAGGCGCCACCACAGCGTCCGCCGTTCCATCCAGGCCAGCAGGCCAATCGCGGCTACGACCAGGCCCACGTCCTCCCTGACCAGCAAGGCAATCGCCGCGAAAAGCAGGAAGCGGCTTTTCCGCCCCTGTTCGTAGGCCAGCAGGGCGAAGAACAGCGGCAACAGGGCGAACGGCAGCAGGTGGAACTCGAACATGGCGACGTTATGCACGGCAGGATAGATCAGCCAGGAGGCGGCCAGTATCAGCGGGGTGAGTCCCAGGAAGAGCCCCGGAGAATTCATGTGTCCGGCGATGCGACGCTTGGCTATCAGGAAGAGGGGCCAGGCCGGCAGGGCCAAAGCCAGGGCCTGCAGCAGCAGCAGGATCCGCGGACCGGGCCAGAGACCGTAGAACGGCAGCAGGACCGGTATGATCAGCCCGGCATGGTCACCCAGCGAGAGGTGGGGGTGGATCGACTGTTCGAAGAAATGGCCGTTCAGCGTGTTCCAGAAGACCTGGTTGAAGATCGCCAGATCGAGGCCTTCATAGGCGAAGATGGCGTATTTCCACCAGCTCAGTCCGGTGAACAGCAGCACGAATCCGACCATCATGACCAGGAGCAGCCAGCGGTCACGGTTGATGATCACCTGGGCGATAGCCCTCAGTGTCCGGTTCATATGCCCTAATGATATCAGGAACCGTCCGGGGATTGGACCATCGCCCTGTTCCGGGGTCTGGTCATGTCGTCAATTTCGCTCAGTGAAGCTAAATTTAGTGCGCTCAGACCCTTGACAAAGATAGCCGTATATGCTATAGTTGGTCGTTACGGAGTTTCCGTGACGCGATGAGCCGCACTTCGCGGTAGCCATCGTCGGGTCTTTAAACATGAATCATGCCGGTTTTTCCGGTTCTCCAAGAGGAGGAGAAAATGGCAGACCAGAGTATCGGTGATACCGTGGGAAAGACGCTCCATCCGTACATGGAACGAGCCGTGGTGAGGGTGGTGGATCGCGTGTTGGGCACCAGGACGTGTTCCAGGGCCATCGACCGGATGACCCCGGAGATGGTCCAGCTCCTGTACGCTATCCTGCCGGGCATCGGCGGGATGGCCAGCGACACGCTGGCCGATCTCCTGCCGGTGAGCGACAACGTCGCCTTCTACATCCAGACTTTGGGGTCGGAGGCCTTCAAGAGGGCCGGCGACGCGATCAAGGAGATGCATGAGTCCGGCGTGGAGCTCAGCGACGACATGATCGATCATG
>LJNP01000036.1 GCA_001303185.1 Parcubacteria bacterium SG8_24 | reverse complement strand
CCCTACGATGACGTCATCGTCTCGTCGTTCGACGTCGACACCTGCGCCCACCCTCAGCATTTCGCCTGCCTGACCCATACCTACCTGACCCATCCCAACCCGACCCGCTCCTCTTACCAGCCGGTGGCCCTCTACAACAACAACATGTGGGATTCCCCCTCGGTGGTGCGGGTCGCCGCCTTCGGCACCACTTTCTGGCTGCTGTCGGAACTGGCCCGTCCGGAGCGCCTTTTCACTTTCTCTTCCCACAGTATGCCCTTTCGGGCCCTGGTGGACGTCGGTTTCTGGGAGAAGGATATCGTCACCGAGGATTCCCGCATCTTCCTGCAGTGTCTGCTCCGCTACAACGGCGACTATACGGTCACTCCGATCTACCTGCCGGTCTCCATGGATACGGTCATGGCCGATACGTACTGGCGCAGCATCGTCAACCTGTACAAGCAGCAGCGCCGTTGGGCTTGGGGCGTCGAACACTTCCCCTATCTGGTCGCCCGTTTCCGCAACCTGCCGCAGTTCCCCTGGCGCAAGAAGATCTATCACATCTGGACCCTGCTGGAAGGCATGTATTCCTGGGCCACCGTACCGCTCCTGATCTTCCTTCTGGGCTATCTGCCGCTGTGGCTGGCTTCCGATACGGTCCGCGTCGGCGTGCTTTATCAGAACCTGCCGCACGTCCTGGAGACCCTGATGCGTCTTTCCATGTTGGGTATCTTCATTTCGGCGGTCCTCGGGTTCGGCCTGTTGCCGCCCCGACCCTCGGGCAAGAGACGTTACGTCAGTCTGGTGATGCTCCTGCAGTGGATACTGGTGCCGATAACTTTCGTCGTTTTCGGTTCCTTCCCGGCCATCGACGCCCAGACCCGCCTGATGTTTGGTCGGTATCTCGGCTTCAATGTCACCGAAAAACGGCGAAAGCAGGCTTTGCGCACCGACATGGCGCCGGCACCTGACCGATCATAGGTATGGCCAAGGCAGCGATCACCATCGTCACCTGGAACAGCATGAAGCACTTGCCCGAGACGCTCGCTTCGGTGTTCGCCCAGACCCATGAGGACCGGACGGTCCTGATCGTCGATAACGCATCGAGCGACGGCACGATCGGTTTCGTGAGGGAGAGATACCCTCAGGCGGTGATCCTGCGTAACAGCAAGAACCTCGGTTTCGCCCGGGCCCATAATCAGGGGATCACCTATGCCCGGACCCATCTGGCCGTACCGGGCGAGGAGCTCTACGTCATGGTCACCAATCCGGACCTCATCCTCGATCCGGGGTACCTGGAGACGCTGATTCGGGCGCTGGAGAGCCGGCTCGACGCCGGCAGCGCCGGCGGCAAGCTGTTGAGGGCCTTCATCAAGGGTGAGGGCGAGCTGCGGGAGCCGGTCCTCTCAGGGACGTTCGATTCCACCGGCATGCGTCTGGCCCGGTCGCGCCGCACCGTCGAGCGGGGGGCCGGAGAGCATGACGACGGTTCGGTCTTCGGCCGCACCGAAGAGGTCTTCGGCGTGACCGGAGCGGCGGCGCTCTATCGTCTCCGGGCCCTGCAGGACGTGGCCTATCGTGACGAGTATTTCGATGAGGACTTCTTCGCTTATAAGGAGGATGTCGACCTCGCCTGGAGACTGAGGTTGCGCGGTTGGGAAGCCCTTTACGTGCCGGCGGCCCGAGCCTATCATTACCGTACCGCTTACGGCGCGGACCGCTCCTCGTTCCGCGAGACGGTCCGGAACCGTCGGCACCGTTCTGGTCTGGTGCGGCGACTGTCCTACCGCAATCATCTGCTGATGCTGCTCAAGAACGAGCATCTGATCAACCTGCTGCTGCATCTGCCGCTGATCCTGTGGTATGAGCTCCGTAAGCTGGTCTATCTGGCGGTCTTCGAACCGCGTACGCTGGTCGCCTGGGGCGAACTGTTCCGCCTCCTGCCCCGGATGATCGCTAAACGCCGGTTGGCCATGGCCCGCGCCGAAGTCGACGCGCGTTCCATCCGCCGCTGGTTCGGGTGAGACGCTCCACCGATGGACCTATGGACCTGACCATCATCATCCTCAACTACCGGACGAAAGGCCTCGTCAAGCAGTGCATCAAGACGATCCGGCTTTACGACCCCGAGGTCTCGTATGAGATCATCGTGGTCGACAACGATTCCGGCGACGGGATCGGTGAGATGTTGCAAGAACGGTATCCGGACGTCAGACTGATCCGGTCACCCCGCAACGTGGGCTATGCCGCTGGAAACAATCTGGGCATCAGGGAGGCCCGGGGACGCCACGTGCTGATCATGAATCCTGACATCACCGTCACCCGGGGCGCCATCGAGAAGATGGTGGCCTACTTGGACGCCCACCCGGACGTGGGGATCATTGGTCCCAAACTGGTCCGTCCCGACCGCTCGATCGATTACTCGTGCTACCGGTTCCCGGGTTATGCTATACCGATCTACCGACGCACGCCTTTCGGCAGGCTGCAGCGGGGGAAGAGGGCGGTCGCGGAATACGTCATGGAGGATTATGACCGCGGGCGGACCAGGGAAGTGGATTGGCTGTTGGGCGCGGTATTGATGGTCCGGAAGGCGGCCCTGGCCGAGGTTGGGATGCTCGACGAAAGATATTTCCTGTATTTCGAGGATACCGACTGGTGCCGCCGTTTCTGGCGGGCCGGATACCGGGTCGTATATTGCACTGGGGCGGTCATGGTACATTATCATGAGAGGCTGTCGGCCCGCGGGCCGTGGCTCTTGAGTCCGTTGCGTCGCTCGACCCGGACGCATATCATGAGTTGCCTGAAGTATTTCTGGAAATGGCGCCGGTTGGAAAGCGAGGACTCCCGGTCCTGAAGGACCGGGACACGCGATCTCACGGAAGACGCGCCGCATCATCATGATCGATCGGCAAAAAACTGATCTCCTGTCAGCTCGGCCGATAGCTCATCAGGGTCCTAAGAGACGACTGATGGGGTTGGCCGGCGTTTTGTTTCTGTTCCTGGCCGTGTTGGCCGTCATCTTGGGTGCCGTGACCGTCTACGCCTGGCGCGTCGGTTCCCGGGTCGAGTCCCTCGCGGAACACGGTAAGTCCGAACTGTTGGCGGCCCAGCGTTCCACTGCCGAGCTGAACATCGACGCCGCCCTGACCCACGTCGATCGGGCGGCGGGCGATTTCGGACTGGCCGAGGAGGAGCTGCGCAAGCTCGAACCGTTCACCGCCCTGCCGTATCTCGGCGATCAGGTGCGCGCGGCGACGGATCTGCTGACTACCGGTTCATTGACTGTAGCGGCCGTGGATGACGCGTTGACGGCCGCCAAAGGCGTGCTTGACGTCATCCGGGAGACGCATGGAGTCCGGGAGGGGATAACCGGCACGATACCGGACCCGTCGCGGATATTCGGCTCGCTCACTCCGGAGGACAAGCGGGCAGTCCTGGCCGCACTGGACCGGGAAGTCCCCAGACTGGTCTCGTCCTTGGATAAGATCGACGCGGCCTTGCTGTCGCTCGATCGGATACCGCAGGATGAGGTGCTGCAGCCGTTCGCTGAGGCGATGGATCCTTTGCGGGAGCAGCTAGCCGGGATGAGGCTCTCGTTACAGGCGGTCCTGCCGGCCGCCGAGTATCTGCCGCCGCTCCTCGGCTACCCGGAGGAGAAGACCTATCTCCTGTTCTTCCAGAACAATACGGAACTCCGGCCGACGGGAGGTTTTCTCGGCGTCTACGGGGTGTTGCGGGTCAAGGATGGGGAGTTGCTCTCGGTCGATACCGACGACATCTATGCCTTGGACGGCCCGTCTGAATCGGCCGACCGTCCGGTACCGCCCGACCCGATCAGGAAATACATCGGCATAGACAAATGGTATCTGCGGGACGCCAACTGGTCGCCGGATTTCACTGAGGCGGCGGAGGTCATGGAGAGTTTCTATGTCGAGGAGGCCCAGGTGGTCGGCGGCGATCTGCCCGCGGGCGGCTTTGACGGCATCATCGCGGTCACGCCGAAGGTGGCGTCGGACGTGTTGGGTCTGATCGGCCCGGTGACGATAGACGACCGGACGTTCGACGCGGACAACCTGGTGGATGAGCTCGAGTTCCAGGTGGAGCGCGGCTTCGCCTCCGAGGGCATCCCCATGTCCGAGAGGAAGGACATAGTGGGGCACCTGTTCCGGGAGATGATCGACCGGGTCTCGTCCCTGTCGTTGCAGGAGATCGTGGCGGCGATCGGCTTGGTGCACCGCAATCTCGAGGAGAGTCACATCCTCATCAACCTCAAGGATCCGGTGCTACAGCGGGTGGCCTTGGAGCAGGACTGGGGCGGTCGTCTACGTACGGTCCGGGGCGACTATCTCATGGTGGTCGACGCCAATCTGGCCAGCCTGAAAAGCGATCCGGCGGTGGAGCGGCGGATCGCCTATTTGCTCCTGCCTGACGGGACCGGCGGCCTCGTCGGACAGGTGGAGATGACCTACTCTCATCACGGCGGCTTCGACTGGAAGACCACCCGCTACAGGACCTATACCCGGGTCTACCTGCCGGCCGGTTCTTCCCTGCTGTCGGTGGAAGGGGCTATGGAGAACGATCGGCTCAAGGATCCGGCCGGTCGGCCGGGCCAGGCCGACGTCTATACCGAATTGGGGCGGACCGCCTTCGGCGCTTTCATCTCGATCGAACCGGGGGAGACGCGCACCCTGACCTTCCGGTTCCGTCCGTCCCCCGAGGTCATGTCGCAGCTCGGTACCGGTCGCTATATCCTGGACGTGGAAAAGCAGCCGGGCACCGAGGCTCACGGATTGACTCTTGACCTGGATTTTGGTATGAATCTGACTGACGCCGACCCCGTGGAGGAGAGGTCGGATTGGGGCGATACCAGGTATCGGCAGGTGACTGATTTGAGGGAGGATCGCCATTTCGAAGTCTCGTTTTGAGCAAAAAACATGATCATACCGAAGATAGGCATAGATCTGGGCACGACCAACGTCTTGGTGTACGTGCCTAAAAGAGGGGTCATCATCAATGAACCCTCGGTTGTTGCCGTCTCCGCCATAGACAAGAAGATCCTGGCCGTGGGCAAGGAGGCCAAGGACATGCTCGGCCGCACCCCGGATACGATCGTGGCCCATCGGCCGCTCAAGGATGGGGTGATCGCCAATTACCGGATGACCGAGGCGATGTTGCGCTATTTCATCAACAAGTCGATCGGCGGCGCGCGTCTTTTCCGCCCCGAGGTCATGGTGGCGGTGCCGGGCGGCGTCTCTTCGGTGGAGCGGCGCGCCGTGGTCGATGCCACCATCCGGGCCGGTGCCCGGGCGGCCTATATCATCAAGGAACCGATCGTCGCGGCCATCGGGGCCGATATCCCGATCGGCAGCGCCTCCGGACATATGATCATCGATATCGGCGGCGGCACTATGGAGGCGGCGGTCATCTCGCTAGGCGGTATCGTGACCTCGGCTTCGGTCCGCATCGGCGGCAACAAGCTCGACACGGCCATCGCCGATTACGTCAGGCGCAAGTACGGACTGGCCATCGGCGAGCGTTCGGCTGAAGACATCAAGATCGAGGTCGGTTCGGCCCTGTATCTGGAGGACCGGCTGGAGATGGAGGTCAAGGGCCGCGATATGGTCACCGGCCTGCCGCGGACCATCACCGTCACCTCCGACGACACCACCGATGCCATCCAGCATGAGCTGGGCGGCATGATCTCGTCCCTCAAGGAGGTGCTCAACTCCACTCCGCCGGAGCTTTCGGCCGACGTCATGGAGAAGGGCATGATCCTCTCCGGAGGCACGTCGCAGCTGCGGAACCTGCCGGAGCTCTTCTCGCAGGCGACCGGCGTCCCGGCTTTCTTGGCCGACGAGCCCGCCTTCTGCGTAGCCAAGGGTACCGGCATCGCCCTGGAGAATCTGGCCTCCTACAAGCGGTCCATCTTGGCCACCAAGTGAGCCGGCAGTCAGGCCGGGCCGATCAGGCAAAAAAACACGGAGCCATCGAGGCTCCGTTTTGGATCGGCGGCGGCCGGGCGACGCATCATCCTTCAGCGGTCAGGACCTCTCCGATGATCAGGTCGCGGTAGACGTTAGCCAGGGCGTACAGGGTCTGCCGCATCACGGCCTCATACACCAGCGGGTCGTTCGAACCGAAGGACTTGAGGTGATGTTCGGCGATGATCTCGCCGGTACAGGGTCCCGCCCGGAACCGCCCGCAGGCTGCCTCAGCGGCGAAGTTCAGACGGTAGGCGGGACGTTCCCCGTTCCCGACATCGCTGACCTCTCCGCCGACCAGGCGGGCGGCTTGGACGAGATCAGGCGCCCGGACCACTCCGATGAGTTTGGCGTCGTGGTATTTGGTGACGCCGAGCAGGGCGAAGGTACTTGTCGCACCCATTCCATTCCTCCTCTCTTACCGGTTCACATCCCGGACCGGACAGCTTAATACGGTCCGGTTTGGGTGTCAAGGGTTTCGGAGACGTCAGCGGCCCTGTCGGCAGCAAAAAAAAGACCGCGGTCCGGGCCGCGGTCAGCGCATCTGTTCACTCCTCGGTCAGCTCCACGTAGGCGTGGTCCAATCGGAAGTGCTCACGGAGCAGGTCGATGACCTGTTCTGGCTTGACTGCGTTCAGCCGATCGACTATTTCCCGTACCAGTACGGGACCTCCTTCGACCACGAGATCGCAGATCGTTTCCTCGATGAGGTCTTCGATCGTCTGGTCCTCCAGTTCGATCTCGAGGATGATCGCCCGCTTTTCGATGTTGAACTTGCGGCAGATGGCCGCCTCATCCACTACGGTCTCGTTGATGATCTGCCTGACAGTGACCTCGTCTTCCGGCGCCACCGTCACCTCGATGCTGACCTGGATGTGGTCGACACAGCGGTCGACATCCACCTCCACCTCGTAGGAGGCGGTCTGCCGTTCCCGGATGCGGTGATTCAGCAACTTTTCCCAGCAGTGCGTCAGCAGGTCGAGCGTCGAATCGTCGACCGGCGGCAGGTGCCAGTAGTAGCCGATGGTGACCGTCTCGGGTTCGGACTCCCGGCTCAGTCGGATCCGGTTTTCCCTGGGGTCCGGAGGGGAGAAGGAGAGGGGCGCGGGCCGTTCCGGTACCCTGAAATCGGGTCTCCCGGAAGTGAAGATGCCGGCAAGCGTCTCCTGCAGCTGCTTGGACCGGATTCCGCCGACGACGATCAGGGTCATGTTCGGGGGCTCGAAGAACTCCCGGTGCATCTTCCTGACGTCATCGTGGGTGATGCTGTTCAGCACCCTGTCCTCCGGCCAGGTCCCGGCCAGGGCCAGCGGATGGTCCTGGCCGAAGACCGCCCGGCCCATCACCCGGGCCGCCTGACGCTCCTTGGTCGAGGCGTCCTCGCGACGTTCGGCGCGGATGATCTTCCGTTCATGCTCCAGACGGTAGTCGAGGGTGGGCTTACGGACGAAATCGTGGAGGAACCTGAAGAAATCATCAGCCCGCTCCACCGCCGCCTTACCGCCGAACTCCATGTAGTCCAGGCTGGTCTCGCCGTAACAGACGAGGAAGCCCTGTTCATGGGCCCATTCCTGCAGGTTGGTGAAGATGACCCGGGGCCGCCCTTCCGTCCCGCTCGACATCATGTGTTCCAGGAGATGTGCCACGCCGGGCTTGTCCGGCGGGTCGTGCCTCTCCCCGACGCCCACGATGAGCGAGCAGTCGAACCAGGGCATGTCCCGGAACTGCGCATAGACGGTCAGACCGCAGTCAAGTACGAAACGTTGAAAGAACTTGATGTCTCTCACGGCAACCTCCGGATTACGCATCCTATGGCCGTCCGTCCCCACCTTAGCAGGCGGCCTGCCAATCCGCAACGTGGTTTTCGGGAAGAAAAAAGCACCCGTCAAGGCGGGTGCCGGAAGGGCCTTTCCGTCACGCGGTGGCTGGTACGACGATCATTCCGGACAGGGCGGTCAGGCCCATGCCTCCGGTGACCGCCAGGCAGACTTCGTTCGCCGGGAGCCCGGACGCGGCGACGGTGACTGAACCGGCCAGCCAAAGGAAACTGATGCCGATGGCGAAGGCCAGGGGCGAGACCTCACTTCGGGGCGTCGGCTCGCCGCGGCGCTCCAGTTCCATCAGCCAGTCGCCGTATCTGCCGTAGGTCAGGACCAGTATCAGCGCCCCGCACATCACGAAGGCCGAGAAGAACAGGTAGAGGAAGGTGCCGACCGCCGTCGAGGGTGAGGTCAGGAAGAGGGCGCTGTGGCATACCACGAGCGCGGCCAGAGTCCCGGTGAAGGGGTTGAAGACGAGCTTACGGATCCGGTTCATGTGACTCTCCTCTGGTTGCTGGAAGGTGCAGGTCATCAAAATGACCGGGTTTCTTAACATATCCGGTCCGGTCTGTCAAGGTTGAGGAGCCGGAAATGCGCTTTGTCCAGCGTAAAAATCTGTCCGGTCCGGCCCCGTGACAGGACGGCGGGACCAAAAGAAAAAGCCCGTCAGAGGACGGGCCGGGCAATCACCATTCGATGATCTCGACGAAAGCCCTTTCCGGATTGATGAAGTCCCGGAGGAGTCGGGAGATATCCTCCTGTCCGATGGAGGCGTACCTTTCCGTGGCCTCCTTCAGGGTCCGCGGCTTCCCGTCGATAGCGACGGTCTTGGCGACCACGCCGATGATCTCGCCGACGGTCAGGTCGATGAAGCCCATCTCGGTGCAGTACTCGGCCTTCTTCATCGGGAAGACCGATTCGATCAGGGGCAGACAGGTGATGATCCGTTCGATCTCTTCCCGGGCCTGATCGACCTTGTCCGGCTCGACCTCGGTCGAGATGGTGAAGGTGCTGTGGTCGAGGTTCCGGTCGTTGTCGCAGGACACGTTGTACGTCAGCCGAAGCTGTTCCCGGAGCCGTTCCATCAGGATCTCCCGCAGGATCTCCCTGAGGATGACCAGATGGGTGTGGTCCTGGGGCGGCAGGTGCCAGACGTATTCGATGTCCACGGTCTGGGCCTGGCCGTCATGGAACCTCTCCCTGATCTCGCGCGGTTCCGGGACCCCCAAGTCCACGGGCGGCGGACGGGGAATCGGGATGAAACCCTTGTTCTCCGGAGAGAAGACCCCCTCCAAGGTCCTGAGCAGTCGGTCCCGCCGCAGCCCGCCGATGACCACCAGCTTCATGTTCGGACAGCGGTAGTAGCGGCGGTGCATCTCCCGGATATCCTCGACCGTCAGGCCGTCCAGGACGGCATCTTCCGGTATGGCGTTCATCCGGGACAGGGGGTGTCTGCCGAAGACCGCTTCCCGCCTCACCCGGAACATCTCGCGGCGTTTCGGGTTGAGCGCCTCTTCCCGTTCCCGGCGGATGATTTCCCGTTCGTGATCGACGCTCTCGAGGAGCGGTCGGCGCAGGAAACCGTCCAGGAAGCGGAAGAACCGCTTGGCGTGTCTGGTGAAGGTCTTGCCTTGGAACAGGGTGCAGTCGAAGTTGGTCCCACCCAGATCGAAGATGAACTGCTGGGCAGCGATCCATCGCTGCAGCTCCACTAGGTTCATCTGTTCCATCCCTTGGGTCCCGGTCGATAGGCAGTGTTCGAGCAGGTGCGAGAGACCCTCCTTGTCGGGCGGGTCGTGCCGCGCGCCGACGCCCACGATCATGACGCACTCGAACCAGGGTACTTCACGCCGCTGGAAGAAGACGGTCAGTCCCGAGGACAGTATGTGTTCTGAAAAGGACAATGGGTCATTCATCTGGATACCTCCGGACATCTCTACAGCCTTCTCTTATCATGCGGCAGTTTCCGAGTCAATCTGTTGTTCAGTCGTCGGGTAGGGCCTGGAGATTGACGTTTCCCGTCTCAGCTGGTAAGACGGCATCGGAACCTCACCGACGGCCCGTCGGGGCAGGAGGGGGGTGAGGCGCTCTCTAACAAGTAATAGCGACAGCTTATGGCGAAGAAAATCGGTATCTTATCGTTCTTTGTCGTCATGTGCCTGTTCCTGTGGCCCCAAGCCTCGAGTGCCGCCGGACCGGAGGATCCGTATCTGGGACAGGTGTTGGTCGACGTGTCGCGCCATGGTGAAGCCTGGTATGTCAATCCGCAGTCGCGGATGAAGGTGTTTCTGGGGCGTCCGGATGAGGCACTGGAGAGGCTTCAGTCCCGGGCGATTCATGTCAGTTTCGCCAACATCAGTCGCCTGGCTGAGGCAGTTGAAGGTGAGACCGACGTCGAATACGCCGAAGCGGTAGCCGGTTATGTCCTGATGCCGGACGACCTGATCGGCGCGGCCTGGTATGTCGATCCGTCAACGGGTCTCCGTCGCCGCTTGGCCACGCCCGAGGATGCCTGGGGGCTGATGCGGCAGGGCCGGCCGGTGGCGGCTGGAGTGATCGATGCCATCCCGGCGGAGCCGGTCGACGAATCGAGGTACAGCGAGGCACAGGTGACGGCCGTACCGGACGCGACCACGCTGGAGCTCGACGGCGGGCAGCGAGTGAGGCTGCTTAGCGTCGACGTGCCGGAGAACCCGGACCTGCAGGAAGCGGCCCGATCGGCCCTCAGCGAGGCCTTGGCCGGACACCCGGTGACTCTGGAGCGGGACGTGCAGGACACCGACGGTAACGGTACGCTCCTGCGCCACGTCCATGTCAGTGACCGGCTCCTGAGCCACTATCTGGTGAGCCGGGGGTTGGCCTTCCACGACATCGGATACCCGAATTTCCGTCACGCCGAACTGCTCATCGTCGGAGCCCTGGACGCCATGAGGCACGAGTACGGCTTCTGGAATAAGTGACACCCAAACCAAGTCCGGCGGGGAAGCCGGACGAAAAAAAGGACGATACCGAAAACATGCCGAAACAGGAAGACCGCCCGGAACGTATGCCGGGCGGTCTTTGGTTGACGCATCGGGGTCGGGCGGTCCGGCGACCTGTCCCGCTCCGTTCCTTCCTGCTAGACTCGAACTGAAGGGATCAGCCCATATGCCAGGACGCCTGACCATCGGTATAGACGCCTCCCGGGCCAACGCCCGGCAGCGGACCGGTACCGAATGGTACGCCTATCATGTCATCCGGGAGCTGCGCGACATCATCCCCGATACCTATCGGGTGATTCTGTATTCCAAAGAGGCGTTGCGCGACGGGCTTGAGGACCTGCCGTCCCATTGGGAGAGTCGCGTGTTGGCGTGGCCGCCACGCAAGCTCTGGACCCAGTTGCGGCTATCTTGGGAGATGTACCGGCGGCCGCCGGACATGCTTTTCGTCCCGGCTCATGCCCTGCCGGTAATCCTGCCCCGTAAGGCGGTGACCACGCTGCACGACGTGGCCTTCATGGCCTATCCGCAGGCCTACCGCCCCCTGGAACGGATCTATCATCGTTTCGCGGCGCGCTTCGCGGTGCGGCGGGCGCGTATCCTGACCGTCTCCGAGTTCTCCAGGCGCGAGATCGTTCGGTATTTCCGGGCCGACGAGGCCGGCATCAGGGTCACGCCGCTCGGCATCGATACGGATACCTACCGGCGTCCGTCGGCGGAAGTGATCCGGGACTGTCTGGACCGGCACGGTA
>LJNP01000035.1 GCA_001303185.1 Parcubacteria bacterium SG8_24 | reverse complement strand
CGGAGGCCAGCGCCAGCGAGGCCGGCGCCTACGGTTGGGGCGCGGTATCCGCCATGTCCACGCGAGCCGTGGCCCTGGAGGCGGCGCCAGCGCCGACGGCCGACATGGAACTGGGTATCGGCGGCGAGCAGAAGGCCATCGCCGGCGAGGACGTCTATCGTTATTCCGAGACTAACGTCCAGGTCGCCGGGATAGATGAGCCGGATATCGTGAAGACCGACGGCCAGGAGATCTACTATTCGCCGGAAAGGTATTACTACTGGCGGCGGGTCGAGCCGGTACCGATGATGGAGTTGGATATCATAGGGTCTCCGGAGAGCAAGGCGCTGCCGCCGTACCGACCGCCCGGCGTCAAGGCGCTCAAGGCGTGGCCTCCGGCCGAACTGGGCGTGGACGCCGAGATCGAGACCGCCGGGGAACTGCTGTTGCGGGACGGCACTCTGGTGGTCCTGTCGAGCGATCGGGTCGCCGCTTATGACGTCTCCGATCCCCGGAATCCTGGAGAGAAATGGCAGTATGACCTGGAGAGCCGCCATCAGGTGGTGGCGACTCGTCTCTACGGCGACGATATCTACCTGATCACTCAGGCCGGCATCAACTACGAAACCCCCTGTCCGATAGTGCCTCTCATTCGTGGCGAGGAGAGGGTGACCGTTCCGTGCGGTTCGGTCTACCATCCGGTGACCCCGGTGCCGTCCGACGTGACCTATACCTCACTGGTGATCGGCGTCCATGATGGTGAGGTGAAGGACCGGGTATCCTTTGTGGGCAGCCGCGACTCGTCCGCCGTTTATATGTCGGTGGATAATCTTTACGTGACCTACTCTTTCCCCGGCGATCTCATCGCCTTCATCTACGGCTTCCTGGAAGAGAATGCCGATCTCATGCCGAGTCAGGTCCGGGATAGCGTCAGGAAGCTGCGCGATTATGACATCAGTCTCGGGGCCAAGATGCTCGAGCTTCAGGTGATCTTCGAGAGATGGATGTCGGGGCTCGATGAAGACGAGCTGCTCAGGCTGGAGAACGAGATGTCCAACAGGATGGAGGATTATCATGAGGCACATCGTCGTGAATTGCAGCAGACGGGGATAATCAAGCTGGATATCGACGGCCTGGAGGTCAGCGCCACCGGTACGGTGCCGGGGAGTCCGCTCAACCAGTTCTCGCTCGACGAGTATGAGGGGCACCTGCGTATCGCCACGACAGTCGGTGGGCGGCGTGGTTTCGGCTGGCGGTTCGGCTTCGGGACAGGGGAGAGCGTCAACGACGTCTATGTGCTGGACGGGTCGCTCCGGAAGGTCGGTGAGGTCCTGGATATGGGCCTGGGGGAACGTATCTATTCGGCGCGGTTCATCCAGGACAAGGGTTATGTCGTCACTTTCCGCGAGACCGACCCCTTCTATGTCCTTGACCTGTCCGATCCGGCCTCACCGGAACTCAAAGGGGAGCTCAAGATACCCGGTTATTCCTCCTATCTGCACCCCATAACCAAGGACAAGATCCTGGGGACCGGCAAGGAGGGGAGCAGCGTCAAACTCTCGTTATTCGACGTCTCCGACCCGACCGACCCCCGGGAGGTCTCCAAATACACCCTAGACGAGTACTGGTCGGAGATCCTGAACACGCATCACGCTTTCCTCATGGACACGAAGCACGAGGTCTTCTTCCTGCCGGGCGGCAAGGGCGGCTACGTCTTCTCCTATACGGACGACCGGCTGTCGTTAACCAAGGCGGTCAGCGGCATCAGGGCCAAACGCGCCGTCTTCATCAATGATTACCTCTATATCTTGGGTGACGATCGGGCGGTGGTGCTCAATGAAGCCGATTGGGAGCGGGTGAACGGGCTGGAGTTCTGAGCCGATGCCGTGACCTCATGGCGTGTCTCCCGGGAAGGTGTTCGGGAGGGCGTCCAGGACGTGGATTATGGGATGGAGAGGCAAAAAAGGGAAACGGATACCGTTCAACCGGGCGATCCGGGTCCTGTTGGCGACCAATTCGCTGATCCTGCTTTCCGGGGCGATGCTCGGCCCCATCTACGCGCTGTTCGTGGAGCGGGTAGGCGGCGATCTGTTGGATGCCAGTTTCGCCGGAGGCGTCTTTGCCCTGGCCGCCGGGCTGACCACGTTGGTCGCCGGCCGGTATGCCGACAGGGTCCGGGAGAACGAGCTGATCATCGTCTTCGGCTACGTCCTGATCGGACTGGGATTCTTCCTCTATACGGCAGTCCAGACGGTCTGGCACCTGCTGCTGGTCCAGGCCCTGATCGGTTTCGCCGAGGCAGTCTATTCGCCGGCTTTCGACGCGGTCTATTCAAAACACCTCGATCGCCACAAGGCCGGGCGGGAGTGGGGTGCCTGGGAATCGATCAACTATTTCTCGACGGCGGTAGGTGCGGTGATCGGCGGTTTCATCGTGGTGACCCTGGGTTTCAACTCCCTTTTCCTGGTCATGGGCACCCTTTCCCTGTTCAGTGCCTTTTACGTCTATGCTCTGCCGCGCAACGTGCTTTGATTCCGGCAAGGGATTTCTGACATGAAACCAAACCGGGCCCGCGGGCCCGGTTTTGCCTGGATTTTTCACCATTCAGACCTCGGTGTAACGGGTGTGCAGGGCTATGGCCAGGGCCTGAGCGACATTGAGCGATTCCAGCCGGTCGTCATGTTCGATCCTGACGGAGGTGCCGGGTACGTCGAGTGTGATCCCCGAACCCTCGGCTCCGATCAGGAGGGCGATCCGTTCGGTCCGCTTCAGGTCGTTCAACGATTCGGGGCGTCCGGACCGTTCCAGTCTGAAGACCGGCCGCCGGAGCGATCCGATGAACTCCGGAGCGTCCTGACGGGCGACCTTGACCCAGGGTACGGCGAAAAGGGATCCGGTCGAGGCGCGGACGACCTTGGGGGCCGTGACATCGGCGCATTCCACCAGGGCCAGCGCCGCCCCGAAACCGAGGCAGAGCCGCAGGACCGTCCCGACGTTGCCCGGATCCTGCAGGCCGTCGGCCAGGACGACGGTAGAAGAGTCGGCTATGTCGTAGAGCGACCAGCAGGGGGTACGGGCTACGGCGGCGATATCCTGCGGCGTCTCGGTCGTCACCAGCTTGGTGAAATCGGCGGTATCATCGGGACCGAAGGTGAACTCGACCGCCGGACCCGCTGCCTCGACCGTCTTGCGCCCCTCGACCAGACAGAGGCCATGTTTCTCACGGCCTTTCTTGGTCTGAAGGGACCTGATCATCTTGACCTGTGTCTTGGAGAGCATGAATCGATGTTAACTTGCGCCGAACGGGGACGTCAAACCGGCGTTTGACGGCGACCTCACCCGCCGGTTAGATTATGGAACGGGTCTTTGACACATCCGAGGAGATCGACATGACCGACCGGTTCAAGGCTGAAGACGCTGACCTGATGCGATTCCTCTATACCATCTTCGCCTGCCTTTGCGCGGAGATACTGTTCTGCGCCCTTTCCGCCATAATCGGGATGGCTATCATCGGATCCGGCATCGGCGAATGGGGCCGCTCGATGGTGACGCTCCTGTTCATCGTTCTGGTCTGGTTTTTCCTGGCGATGAACGGCGCCGCCCTGATCGGGACGGTGGTGTTCGTCTTCCTGAAGAGAGTGACCGGACGTTACGCGCTCTATGCGGTACCCGTCTATCTGGCGCAGGGCGGCGCCCTGTATGCGCTGAGCTTCCATCAGACCATGACGATGTACGTGATCGAGGCGGTCGTCTCGGTCGTCCTGGTGTCGCTGTTCCTGCTGCAGCTGCGGACGCTCAGGAGTTTACCCCTGTCCTCGGGCGGGCCCCCGTCGTGACGGGGGTTTTTTTGATGAAAAACCCGCACGATCGTGCGGGTGGTTCAGGCGACGGCCGCGAACCAGATGTCGGGCAAGGCGGCGTTCGCCCTGAGCGGGACAGCCCACGGCAGCACTGAGACCAGCCCGTCGAAGGCGGAGAGAGCCTGATGGTCGTCCAGCAGCGCGTATCCCAGAAAATAATAGACGGTCGGACCGATGCTGTTCCACAGGGTGTAGCGCAGATGTGCCGGCAATGAGGTCACCAGGTCCTGCCCTAGGGCACGCCACTGCAGGCGCCAGATGCGGCTACAGGTTTCCCGTCCGGCCCGTCTCAGCAGGTCGTCGTAGTAGCGTTTCCTCAGGCATTCCAGCAAGGTCAGGCGGGACCGGGTCCGATAGATGCCGCGGGGACTGCGGGTCAGGGACAGGCCGATGATCCGGCGGACCGGCGCGCCGACGGCTTCACTGATGGCGCTGCAGAGCGTTTCTTCGGTCCCGTCGATCGAACTCTCCGGTATCGGCACGGTCGACGGGTATCGGCGGTTGGCCGCCAGCCGGAAGAGGGGGGCGATCGATTCCATCACCGCGGGGACGATCTCCGGGTCGGCAGCATAAAAGGAAAGGAAGCTCTCCAGCTCACGGCTACGTAAGGTCATCATCGGCTCCAGGAGCGGGGACGTAAAGGAACGGGCGGGCCGGGCGCGGCGCCGCTGCCTGAATGAAAGGACATCCGCCGCCCCGAGTCAATAGGCCTGAAGTTGTCCACAACCGGCGTTTTCGGACCCGATCGGCCTTGATATACTTGGTTTCACTTAAGTCATAACCGTGCTTTTTATGGGCAAGGTTTGTGTCTCCTGCGGCGGCGAGCTGCCGGATCCGCAGATGCCGGAAGAGGAGGATGAGAAGTGTGAGGATTGCGCTGATGCCGAGATGATGGAGGAGGAAGAGGCTTGGGACATGCCTGATGACGAGGAGTCCGACGAGGATTAGGGCCGGAACTTTCCAGAGAAACGAAAAACACGGGGACGGGGTCCCCGTGTTTGAATATGCCTATCTCAACTGAGGAAGCGCTTCTCCACGACGCGCCAGTCCAGGTTGCGGAAGAAGGCTTCGATATAGTCGCCGCGGCCGGCCGGAGGATAGTCCAGGAGGAAGGCGTGTTCCCAGATATCGAGGGTCAGCAGTATCCGGCAGCCGGCCAGGTGGCCGGTCTCATGGTCGCTGACCCAGACGTCGTGCAACCTTCCGGTGTCGGGGTCCTTGACGAGCAGGGCCCAGCCGACGCCGCGCATCTTGGCTATCGTCTTGAAACCCTCGAGCCATCGGTCGAAATCCCCGTGCCGCTCAGCCAGTTTTTTCTTGAGTTCCGGGGCCTCTTCCGAGGGCCCTCCGGCCAGCTGCTCGAAATAGCGTTCGTGCAGCCGCATGCCGTCGAATTCGAAACCGAGGCGGCGCTGCAGTTCCGACCGCTCGGCCGAAGCTGGGACATCGCTCCGGAGAGCCTCGAGTCTCTCCAGGAGCGCGTTGACGTTCTTGACGTATCCGGCGTAGAGCTTGAGATGTTCCTCGATCTGCCGCCCGGACAGTCCGTCGAGTTCCGGCAGCTTGAACGTTTTCTGTTCGTATTGTCGCATAGGTCATCTTTCCGTTAATCAAGGATTGATTATATCACAAGTCGTCTCCCACGATAGAAAAATGCCCCCGTTCAGGGGGCACAGGAGCACGGAAGAATCAAGGAATCAGATCCAGCCGCTTCGCCAGGGACTCGGCTTCGTCGACCATCTTGCCCAAGCTGATCCGGATGCCGTTCGCCCAGAATTGCGGATCCTCGGGATCCTGGCCGAACGGGGCGAGCAGCCCCTTCAGGGACTTGGTGCCGCCGGATTTAAGCATCTCCAGGTAGAGCGGCTCGAAGCGTTCTTTGAGCTCGCCCTGCAGGGCGTAAAGGCTCTGGGTGAGCAGCTCGCCGCAGGCGTAGGCGTAGACGTAGAACGGATCGTGGAAATGGGGGATATAGCACCAGAGGCGCTCGGTGTCCCGGTAGTCGAAGACGTCACCGTCCTCGCCGTAGAGCTCCTTGACCGTTCCCATCCAGAGGCCGTTGAGTTCCTCGATGGTCGGCCAACCCCCGCCCTCGTGGACCCGCCCGTGGACCTGCCGTTCGAAGTTGGAGAAACCGATCTGTCGGACGACCGAATTGATCGCCCCGTCGGCCTTATCCATGAGGAGCGCCAGAAGCGATCGCTCGTCGCCCTGCTCCAAGAGGCGGGCCTTGAGGGCGTTGAAGGTGGTCATTTCGCCGAAGATCGAGGCGGTCTCCGCGTAGGCGGTCGGCGCGCTACCCATCAGGATGCCCTGGGTCTCGTAACCGAGCAGGCCGTGGACGGCGTGGCCCAGCTCATGGGCCATCGTCATCACATCTCGGGTGGTCCCCAGGTAATTCAGCAACACGTAGCTGATGGGAACCTGTCCGGGGACCATGGTGTAGCAGCAGAAGGCGCCGCTCCGCTTGCCTTTGACCACCGGCGCGTCGATCCGTCTCAGGTCGATCATCGACTGGACCAGCTCGGCGAGCGTCGGACTGAAGCTGCGGTAGGCCTTGAGCACCATCCGTTCGGCCTCCTGATAGGGGATGACCGAAGTGTCGGCGAACGGCGGTTTGGCGTTGCGGTCGCTCCAGAGGAGGCGCTCTTTCCCGAGCAGTCGGGCCTTCAGCCGGTAGTGGCGGACGGCCAGCGGGCCGGCCGCCTCTTTCACGGCCTGGTGCAGGGCCTCGACGATCCCGTCCGAGACCTTGTTGTCGATGTTGCGCGAGGCCATCGGGTGCGGATAGTTCCGCTCCTTGTTCTCGAGCGCGTTCTCCCGCACCACGAGGCCGAGCGTCTGGGCCGAGTACTTGATGAAGTGCCCGCCGAAGACGTCGTGGATCACCTTGAGCGCCCGGGCGCGCCGGTCGCTGTCCGGATCATAGCTCATGATGTCGAGGATCTCCTCCATCGTGTGCTCCTCGTCGTCGAGAGGGAAACGGAGATCCGCCTCCACCTCATCGAAGAACTCGGACCACGAGGAAGAAGAGAAGGGCGAACGCATGGCCAGCGCGCTCTCGACCTCGGTCGAGAGAAGGTGGGGCTTATCCTTGCGGATGTCCTCGATCCAGCTGCGGTGGTGAGCCACGACCGGATCGCTCTCGATCGCCGCGTCAATCACCGCCTGATCGAGGTCGCACATCTCGTTGGCGACCCAGGCCAGGTGCTTGCCGGCAGCATGCTGCATCCGGTCCTCTATCCCGTTCATTTTCGACTTGACCTTCTCGTCATTCAGGTCGGTGCAGAACGAGAGGAAGAGGAAGTAGCCGATCTTGCTCCCGAGCATCGACAGTTCGGCACGGGCCTGGATGGCCCGACCGAGCGCCTCACCCAGCTTTCCGCGGTAGTCCGACTCGAACAGCTCGGCCCGGGTGATATACCATTTGACATCCTGTTCTATCTGGGGGTCATCGATGCTCCGGTAAAAGCAACCGAGGTCCCACCGGACGTTCTCTGCTCCAGTCTCTTTCTTGGCCATCTCTGACTCCTTGTTTTCCGTTGGTAAGGAACTCATTGGTGCCTTGTCTTTAGCTTATTTTAAGCGGAACGTCAACATCTACGGGTCATCCGTCCCGGAGGACCGCCTTTTTTAGGAGCCGGACCTCGTCGGTCGTCAAATGCCTCCACTGCCGCGATTTGAGCCTGCCGAGCTTGATGCTCGCGATTCGGATACGACGAAGTCGCTTCACCTCATAACCGAGCGCTTCGCACATGCGTCTGATCTGGCGGTTTCGTCCCTCGCGCAGGGTGAGGAGGAAAGTCCTGCTCCCGGCGCGCTTCACTTTGGCCGGAAGGGTGGTGCCGTCCTCTAGCTCCACGCCGCCGCACAGCCTCTGCTCGTCTTCTCTGCGGAGCGACCTGTCCAGCTCCACGAAATATTCTTTTTCATGTCCGTAGCGCGGATGCATCAGCCGGTCAGCCAATTCGCCGTCGTTGGTGAGCAGGAGCAGGCCTGACGATCTCACATCGAGTCGCCCGATCGGAAAGATCCTTTCTCGCACGCCCACCAGCTCCAGGACGTTGTCCTTCTTGCTTTGGTCGGTGGTGGTGATGAAACCGACCGGCTTGTTGAGGGCGATGTAGATCTTTTTTCTTGGTTGGGAAGGTCGGGACAGGCCGACGACCCGGACATCGTCGCCATCATCGACCATATCGCCGAGTTCAGCCGGCTTTCCGTTCACCAAGACGCGACCGTCCCTGATGAGGCGGTCTGCCTCCCGTCGTGAACAACGACCCTGTTCGGCCAGCCATTTGTTGATGCGGGTACCCATAACGCTGATAAGTGTGCCACAGGCGACGGAATAATTAAAAACCCCGTCATCCGACGGGGCGGGCCCGACAGGCGTCGGGCGGATCGGATCGTGACCGACATCGCGCGGCCGGGCGGACATCCGGTCGATGTCATGCCTCGTCATCGGGCAGATCCTTGGACCGCATGATCTTGACCTTGCCCCAGACCCCGGTCAATCCGAGGCGGGCCTTGAGGTTGTGCCGCCAGGCATACAGCTTCCAGCTGAGGGAGTTCATGAGGCGGGCGAGCCTCTGCCAGATCCACATCCGTTTGTGGAGTTGTCGGAAGCGTTCAGCCAGCTCGTCGCATTCCTTGATGGCGCAGGAGATCATGTCCCGGCCCAGGCGGTCGCGGATTTCCGGGTCGGTCTGGGCCGCCTCGACCGCGGCCATGAGCCAGTTGAGACCGAACATGATCGTCTCGCTCTCGGCGACGTGCGGATAGTTGTGCTCCCAGAAGGCCTCATCCTTCTTTTCCCACCGTCCGAACTCGGAGATGAGATCCTCCAGGCGCTGAGGGTTCCCGCCGGCCATGAGATGGGCCAGGAAGACGTGGACCTCGGCCGGGAAGTTGAAGTTCCGGTCCGGGACCTCGGTCACTTTGAGGATGCGGTCCGCGAGGTCCTTCCACTTATCGTAATCCGCATTCTTCGTCCAGGCGGCCCCGTCCCAGAGAGGTCTCAGATGGTCGGCTCCGGCAGCGATATGCCGGCCGTAGCCGTCCAAGTCCGAGAAGTAGAGGGCCTTCCGTGATCTCCGCGAGGTCTCGGCTCTGGTCACGGAGGCCCTTAGGGCCGCGAGACCCATGATGAGCAGGTTTTTCGGCCTGATATAGGGGAAATCCTGGCCGAACAGGTCCCGACCGTGCTTGACCTCGCCGTTTTCCTCGATGATTCCCTCGAGCGTCGCGACGAAGCCGTCGCCGGCCTCGCCGTTCGGCCAGCCTAGGGGCGCCTCGATGATGTAGCGCATGAAGCCGGCCAGCTCCCTGGGGAAGCGGAAGCGCTGCGCGTAATCGGCCAGGATGGCGCCATGGAGCTGCAGACGCTCCTCCTCGAACAGTTCGGCGCAGACGTCCCAGGGTGGCGGGATGCCGAGCAGTTCGCCGACCTCCTGAAGATAGACGACACCGCCCCAAGAAGTTCCGAGGTATTCCCCGGCCTTGACCCGCTCGTGGATGTCGAGGATCGCCTCTTTGACGCCCATATCGCGCCACGCAGCCCCGTACTTGGCCCGGCACTCCTCGATCACCAGCTCGCGGAAAGCCGCCTTGTGCGGGCATCTGTGCCCGTCGCCCGTGTGTACGTGGTACTTCCGACCATCCTCCCCGACCCGCTCCTCCACTTCGAAATCGCATTGGCACATCGGGCTGGGCGATCGGTCGAGATCCGGGAACTTTGGATTCTCGATGATCATCAAGGCCACGTCATGTCCCTCCCGGGACCATTCGCGGACGATAGTGTAGCGGAGACCGCCTATTTCTTCCGCCTTCTTGAGGTCGATGGCCATTGCCGCCTCCTTTTTGTGCAAAGGACAATGGGGCCACTTTAAGCGGTCCGTTCCTAAAGGTCAACGCATTTTGTCCCGTGATGGGGTATAATGATCACCTATGCGTCCAAAAGCCTTCACC
Source organism: Parcubacteria bacterium SG8_24 (assembly GCA_001303185.1). GTDB lineage: Bacteria > Patescibacteriota > Patescibacteriia > SG8-24 > SG8-24 > SG8-24. Next base: position 1,930 of record LJNP01000035.1, on the reverse strand, counting down.
TTGGTCGAGATACTGGTGACGATCGGCATCATCGGCCTCTTGGCCGTGATTTCGGTGGTCGCTTTGGGGCCGTCACTTAAGAAAGCCCGCGACACCAAGCGTAAGACCGAACTGGCCCGGATCGGTCGGTTCATGGCCGGCACGACCTGCTATCTGCCTGAGGCCGGGGCGGGGGATTATGACCTGGAAGAGCTGATGGATGACGTGCGGTCCCGCTATCAGCAGTACGCCAAGATGCTGCCGGCCCGGACACCGCGCGATCCGAAGTCCGGTTCGGCCACCGTATCGGGTTATCGCTACGTCGTCACGGCCGCCGGCGCGGACTGCGCCCTCTACGCGAATTTGGAAAAGGCCGATGAGGAGGTCACCCTGACCGTGCTGACCGCCCCGACGCCCGGGGGTGGGACAGGCGTGCTTCAGGCCGCGTCTCCCGGACCCAACGGCACCGACCGGTATTTCCAGGTGTCCAACAAGTAGTCGCTTGACCGGAGTGACCGGCTGCGGTAACCTCGGCGAGCCCTTTAGGACCATCAGACGGAGGAGCGCTCAGATGAGCGATCACGACAAGAATGCCGACAGCGGCCTGTATGAGACCCTCGCGCCGCACCGGGGCGAAACCAACGCCATGATCTCGGCCTTTCCGGCCACCAGGGAATTTCTGGAGAGGCGCGGCCTGACCGATATCAGCCAGCTCGATCCGCAGGGTCGACAGGAGCTCCGGCGGCACCTCGCCGCCCTGCTGGCGGAAGCCCGCGGTTCCTGATCCCCGGATCCAGTCGGACCTCAGACCGGACTCATCCGGTCTTTTTCGTTTTCGGTCTGGCTTCTCCCTTGGTCGGCAGACGCGGGCAGATGCTATAATCATCCCATAATCCTGTCTTATGCATGCCTTCATCGAGCGGATCGAGCGGACAGATCTCACCCCGGTTTCCTGGGCCGGCTTCTTTTTCCTGATCCTGATGCTGCGTTACCTGCTGGAGGGCTTGTCCAACCCTGCCTCTCCCGGTCTGCTGGCGTTCGATCTCTCCACCTCGGTCCACTATACGATGTGGTATTTCGGCGTCCTGGTGAGCGTCGTCGCCGCCCTGCGCCTGACCACCGGTCGCAGCGTACGTCGGCTGATGTCGGTCGCTCTCTTCGGACTGATATTCTCCTGGTTGGCGCCGGTCATCGATCTGGTCTGGAGCGCCGGTTTGGGACATCGCATGGCCTATATTTTCACTGACGGCGCCGGTCTGCTCGGTGCCCTCCTGACCTATTTCGGACCGCTTACCGAACCGGGAATCACCCCGGGCATCCGGATAGAGGTGGGTCTGGTTCTCTGTGCCGTGGCTGCCTATGTCCATCAGGTCACACGGAGCCCGTGGCGGGCGGCGTCGGCGGTCCTGCTGACCTACCTGACCGTCTTTTTCTGGGTCTCTTTTCCCAGCCTGCTGGTGTTGTCTGTAGGCACGGTCGGCGCGGGCGGCTCGATCACCGCCGCGGTACAGGACGGTTTGGTCCGACTGTTCTCCGGATCCCGGATGGCGCAGGTGACGCATCCGTTCAACCGACCGGAGCTCGTCCTCGACGGCACGGCCCGATTGCTGAACATCGGCCTGGCTCAGACATACTATCTCATCCTGTCCGTGTCGTTGGCGGCACTGGGGATAGCCCTGATGGGATGGCGTAAGGCGAGAGAGGTGTTAGCCAATTCCCGGCCGGAGAGGGTGGCCCATTACTTGGGGCTTCTGTCAGTGGGTGTGATCGCGGGTCTGCGCCTGTCCGGTGACCCGTTATCTTTGACCGGTCCGGATATCATCGCCCTGTCGGTGGCGGCTCTGTCCGTCTACAGTGCCTGGATGTTCGCGGTGGGCGTCAACGATCTGGCTGATCGGAAGACGGATGCGGTGTCGAATCCGGGTCGTCCTTTGATCAAGGGGGTGCTGTC
>LJNP01000034.1 GCA_001303185.1 Parcubacteria bacterium SG8_24 | reverse complement strand
CTGTCTGAGGATGCAACTTGTCCTTGGCCAGATTGACCCGCGCCAATGCCCCCACCATGAATTCCTTGCCCTCATGCGTGTAGGCCGAGGCCATGGAGTACGGCAGCACCACATGTTCCAGATGCTGCCGGAAATCCTGCTCGCCCACCCGGCAGCCGTCGCTGGAGACGATCTCGCCGTCGATGAAACCGAAGTGGTCCGACGGCACCAGGGCCATGAATTCAGTCTGGCGGTCGAAGCTGAAGTCGCATTTCCGGAACGTATCGATCATCCGCAGCACGGCCGGACGGATCTCCTTGAGTCTCTTGACGGCCTCTCCGATCCCGGCCTCGTCCGGATGCTTCATGAAACCGCCGACGGTCGGATAGGTGGCATGGACCGACCGTCCGGCCACCAGGGTCGACAAGTAGTTGCCGGCAGCCTTGATGTCGAAGGCGTCGTGCAGATGCTGGTGCTGTTCCTCGTCGTCCTCGTCGAAATCGAGGAAGGAATCCTTGCCGTACATGTCCGGCATGGCGAAGAGGTACAGGTGCAGGGCGTGGTCCCTGATGTTCAGTCCGTACATGGTGAGATGCCTGAGCCGCATGGTCTTGGGCGACGGCTTCACCCCCAACGCCCGCTCGGCCGCCTCCACGGCACACATGACGTGGGCGTTCGAACAGGTGCCGCAGATACGCGACAGCAGTTGCGGGACGGCGACCGCCGGCTTGCCCTCGATGGCCCGGGTATAGAAACGCTTGTACTCCATTATCTTCAGGTGTACGTGTTCCACCTTGGCATCGCGTATCCGCACCTCAAGCGACGCGGCGCCTTCGATCTTCGATATGTGGTCTAGCGACAGGTCTACGGTATGCATATGGGTCTGCTTGGCTTATTCCCCCTTCAGTCGGGCCACCGCCTCATTCACCACCTTGAGGAAGGTCTCGGGATTCATCGGACAGCCCGGCACCTCGGCGTCCACCTTGACGACGTCGGCCACCTTGAGCACTTCCGGCAGGGCGGCGAAGCGCGCCACCAGGAACTCGATCTCCTTCTTCTGTTCCTCGCTGAACAGGTTGCGTTGGGCCGAGGGCATGCCGGTCACGGCACAGGAGCCTACCGCCACCAGCAGTTTCGATCTCTCCCGGATCTTCTCCAGTTCCTGGCGATGGGCGTCCGAGGCGATTGCCCCTTCCACGAAAGCGATGTCCAGCTCGTCCAACACGTTGTGTTTGCGGAGTACCCGGGCATGACGGAAATCGAAGATCTTCTTCCATTCCTGCCAATGGTCGTTCATGATCTCGGTCATGACGATGGTGTTGTCTTCGCAGCAGGAGAAGGTGAACCAACCGACGCGGATCCTGCCGTCGGATCCAGACGGACCGGTCTCTTTTTTGGTATCGGCCATAAATATAATGGTTTTATCCTTGTTGCGGCAGCAGGCTCTTCAGGTCGAAATCGGAATCGGACAGTTCCCGCAGATGCATCTCCACCTTGACGTCCTGCTCCACCAGCTTGACGATGGCGCCAATCTCCTCGTTCCGGTTGATGAGTGTGGCGCCGATGATCTCGCCGTCCTTGATGAGCAGGTGGACCATGGAACCGGTGTCCGGAGTGCCCCGGGATATCATCATCCGGTCCGGACCGGGCATCACATCCCCGATGAAACCGATGTTCATGCCGAACCCGTGGGCCGTGTAATAGGACACCAGCCTGAACTCCTGACGTTCGCCGGTCATGGCCGCCGCCGCGTGACGTCCCTGGACCTGAGCATTGACCCAGGTGCCGCACATGATCCTCTCCCCCAATATCAGATCGTTGAACTCAGCCACGTCCCCGGCCGCCCAGACGTCCGGTAGGTTGGTCTCCAGGTATTCGTTGGCCCAGATGCCATGTCCGACCTCAAGACCGGCCTCTTTCAACCAGTCAGCGGACAGGCAGGCCCCGATACCGATGATGACCATGTCACAAGGTATCTCCCGTCCGTCCTTGAGGACCACGCTCCGGACCCCGTCCTCGCCGACGATCTCCTTGAGTTCGGTCTGGCGCAGGATATCGACTCCACCCGCCTCCATGGCCTCTTCGACCAGACACCCCGACACCTCATCCAACACCGGTTCCCAGAAGTATCTCTCCCGCAACACGTTGGTCACCTCGAGGCCGGCCAGACGCAGCATCTCGCACATCTCGAAACTGATGAAGCCACCGCCGACGGTCACGGCCCGTTTGGCCTCCTTGACCCGGGCGATGATCTCCTTGGCATCATCGATGGTCCGAAGATAATTGACCCCTTTCCTGTCGGCTCCGGGAACCGGCAGTTTTCTCGCCTTACATCCCAGGGCCAGCAGGAGCTTGCCGTAACCCAATTCGGTACCGTCATCGAGCGTGACCGCCTTCTTCTCGGGATCAAGACCGACGGCCGACCGTCCGGACAGTAGCGTGACCTGTCTCTGGTCGTACCATTCCGGCTTCTTCAGCCAGACCGAATCGAACGGTATTTTCTCCAGGAAGAACTGTGGTTTGGACAGCATGACGCGCGAATAGAGCCGGTGCGGCTCGTCGGAGACGATCGCCACACTGGCCGCGGCATCACGTTGCCTGATTGTCTCAGCGGCGGTCGTGCCCGCGACACCACCGCCGATGATCAGATAATCGAACCTGTCCATGATTCATTGGGGATAGACCTGCTCCCCGTTCTCGTCATACAGGTAGACCGCCTTGACCGGGCAGGCCTCGGCCGCCGCCCTGAGCGCATCATCGTTCACCGTACCGTCCTCGAGCTGACCGACCTCGACCGGACCGGAATTCTTCTCGCCGTCCTTAAGTTTCATGACGGCCTTGTTCTCGGCATCGAGTTCGAACACGCCGCCGGCCGCAAAGACGCAGGGCGCCGCTCCGATGCAGAGGTCCCTCTTCACTTCGATTTTCTTGATCGCCATAGGATCGTCGTTTTAGAGATGCTTAATCCGGAGGTCTTAACCCTCCGCTTTCTTGTCCAATTTGGTGATCTGGATCGCCGCGTCCGGACAGATCTGCTCGCAGGTCTCGCAGCCGATGCACTTGTCCAGGTCGATGCGGATCGCCGGCTCACCCAACTGGCCGAGTTCCTGATCGTCCCAGTCGATACACTTCACGGGACATTTGACGATGCACTCGCCACAGCTCTTGCAGAGACCGAGGAAGCGCACTGCCCGTATCTCGTCAGTCTCCTCGCCCACCGGGCGGAAACGCTCGAGGCCCTCGTCTTGTTTGGTGTTCTTCTTGCCTGGCATATCACTTAACTAAATCATGACCGATGTTGAAGGCCTGCTCGTTGAGTTCCCGCAGCGAGGCATCCCGCTCGTACTTGTCCTTGAAGGTCTTCTCGAGCGCCTTGGCGAAACCCTCCTGAGAGAGGCCCGGCACGAACTTGAGCATGGCGCCCATGATCACCATGTTGAAGGTCCGGGGCTTCCCCAACTGCTCCTTGGCGATGGTCGTGGCATCGATCTCGTAGGGCTTCCATTTCTTGATGCGGGTGACGTCCTTGACCAGGAAACTGTTGACGATGGTCACGGTGTCGTCGTGCAGGTAGTCGTAGATGCGATCCACCGCCCGTTGCGACAGGGCCACCCAAAGGTCAGCCTTATGGAACTTGGGGAACGGTATCGGCTTGTCCCAGATCTGGGCGAAGGCCACTGACACGCCGCCGCGCTTCTCGGTGCTGAAATACGGCACGTAGATGGTATGGAACCCCTGCTGCCAGGCGGCGTAGGCGATGATCTTGGCGATGGACAGCACTCCCTGTCCGCCTTCTCCGGATGCGATTATCTTGAAAGGCTCTTTCATAGGACAGTCAGTAACGTTTCACGGGATAGGCCTGGGCCAGCTCCTTCTCCAGGACCTCGAAGGTCTTCTCCGGCTTATCGAGGGTCTTCCAGTTGAGGGGGCATTGCGACAGCACCTCGACGAAGGCGAATCCTTTGCCCTCCATCTGGTGCGTCAGGGCCTCCTTCATGATCGTCCTGAGCGGCGCCTGGACCGAGGTGATGCCCCGGGCCACAAAAGCGGTCGGATTGACGTTGCGGATGATCTCCGGTGCTTTGATGTAATACTCGTCGGCCCCGCAAGGCGCCGTGGCCACCTTGCGTCCGGGCAGCGTTGTCGGTGCCTCCTGCCCCCCGGTCATGGCGTAGACCGCGTTGTTGACCACGATCACGGTGATGTTCTCGTTACGGATGGCGGCGTTGAGCAGATGACCGGAACCGATGGCGTAAGCCCCGCCGTCGCCGACATAGGCCACGGCCACCCCTTCCGGATTGGCGTGATGAAAACCGACCATCGTCGGGATGGTGCGGCCATGATGGGTCTCCACGCTGTCCATGTTGAAATAGTCCCAGGAAAGCAGCGAACAGCCGATATCCACGCCGAAGGCCACTCGGTCCTGGATTCCCAGCTCATCGATGGCGAAACCGAGCGCCTTGAGCACCTCAGGGTGGCCGCACCCCTGGCAGAACGAATGCGGTTTGGAAGACAGGCGAGCGCACTTAGGCAGGGCCAGCTCAAAATCTTCGGGTTTGGTCGCTCGTTTGGGTTTGCTCTCTGGCATATCAGGCTTTGGTCACGAGATCGATGATCTCCTTGGGTAATATGCCCATGGAGGGCCGGAAGTACTCCTCGAGCGCGGTGTCGCAATGGCCGTAAAGCGACTCCTTCACGAAACGCGCCAGCTGATTGACCGCCGATTCGGCGATGATGATACGCTCGGCTCCCCGCGCTGCCTGCCGCAACGCCTCCTCAGGGAAGGGTCGCAGGGTGATGGGGCGGAACAGCCTGATCTTGTCCTGACCCTCAGCAAGCGCATCGACGGCCGCCCGCACGGCTGAGGATACCAGCCCGTGCGCGACGACCAGGGTCTTGGCGTCCTGGGGGCCGTAATCCTCGTGTTCCACGATCTCCGGCGCCGCCTTGTCGAAGGCCTCCTTGATCTCCATGTTCACCGCATAGGTCTCCTCCTCCAGGTTCAGACAGTTCCGCAGGCATTCGTACTGCCGGCCGCCGTCTTCCCTGATGTCGATCTCCGGTGTCGGCACTACCTCGGACAAGGGCCGTTTCCGGTCCTTTTCCAGCATATAAGCCTCGGTCGGCACCATCTTGATTCCCTTCTCCGCCGGATCATAGACCTCGACCTCGCCCATCATCTTGGCCAGGTAACCATCCGCCAGCAGAAAGGTCGGAAAACGGTATTTCCAGGCCGTATTGAATATCTTGATGCCGTAATCGAACAGTTCCTGGAGATTGGACGGTGAATAGACCACGCGGAAACCGTTGCCGTTACCCCCGAAGCAGGTCAGGTTGACTTCGGACTGGGAATAGATGACGGTCGAAGTGGAAGGTCCGCCGCGCTGCGTAATGAAGGCGACCACCGGAATCCGCATCGCCTCAGCCATGGAGAAGGCGTCCTGCATCAGCACGTGGCCCGGACCGGCTGTCGCCGTGAACGATCGCGCGCCGGCCAAGACGCCGCCAATCAGCATGAAACCCGCTCCGGTCTCGTCCTCGGCCTGACGGAACACCAAGCCCTCTTTCCGGCCCTGTTCGCCGCAGGCTTCACCCGACCAGAAATGCAGTATCTCGGAAGAGGGGGTGATGGGATAGCCGTACAACGCCTTGGCTCCGGCGGCTCGAGCCGCCCGGCCCATGACCTCATTGCCCATGATGAATTTTTTCTCTGACATAGACCTCGATTACGTCTATCATCGTTAGGTCAGTATACCCTTAGGGTGGCCTACTTTCACTGTTGATAACTCGAAAAATCGGCTTCAACCACTATATCACGGCGCCGGATTTGGAACGAGGCCGGTCTCGGACCGGGTAATCGGACCGCTCCATGAAAATCCGGTCCGCCCCCGGGGCTTGACGACAACACGAAAAATATGTAAAGTGAGCGGTTCTTTGCAGGTCCGACCAATATCCTTGGAGGTGCAAGATGAGACCATCGCCGATCGCCTTACCCGACCTGACAGAGCAGGCCCTGGCGCTATGTACGCCAATCGTCCGAGCCGGCCAGTCCGGACTGAAAGATTCGTCGTGGATCAAGGCCGAGACCGTCCGCACGTCGCTGAACGGACTGCTCGGCGAGCCGGCCGTCGGCCACGTCACCTTCTGCTCCCAAGCGGCTTTCACCGGTGATTCCGGGATGTCGGAGGTACACAGCTACGTCCGGACGCTGTCCGAAGAGCTGGATCGTAAGTTCTCATTCCGCCTGCGGACCGCCCTCAACACCCAGGGTATCGGCATTTACGAGGAGCTGAAGAGACGCTTCGGCTGCGATGAGGTCGTCGATCTCGTCGACTACCTCCGCGGCTCGACCTGGCATCTGCCGCGCCAGACCGTCCGCAAGCTGCTCCTGCTCTTCCTGACGGCGGCCCTGACCGGTTCGGCCGACATCTTCAGGCGGTTCACTCCGACGGTCTCGCTGCTCCCCTACTGCGTACCGATCGGCGCCCGCCGTCCCGATACCGGGACATGGATCGTCTTGGTCAGATGATGCTGACCGAAACCCCCGGATGTGATCCGGGGGCTTTTTTATCCCTGCGATCAAGAAGTCGAGACGCCTGCCGCATCTTCACGGTGCCAGACCCGACAGCTCCTCCTTGCACCTGTCCTTGTCCCAAGTTTCAGAAGACCTCGATATGACCCCATCCTGATCGATGAGTATCTTGACCCGCTCGCTGACCACCTCCAGCTGTCGGGCCAGGTCCGCCTCCGCTTCGTCAGTCCGGTTGTCTCCGATGTTCGCGCGGAAACCGACCACCCTATCTTCGGTCAGCTCCTCGAAACAGGCGAAGAGTTCGGTCAGCTCGTCTCGGGAAGCCTCACTCCAGTCGGCGTGAAAATAGACCAGGGCGACCCGACCGCCCTCCAATACCGCCTGATAATCGATCGAATTGAATTCAAGGAACGGCGTGGTCCACCCGGCCAAGACGCTGCCCTCATAAAGGCCGGCGAACCGCGTGGGCACCGGGATATCATCGTCGGTATCCGCGGTCCGGGTGGCGGGCCGGGAACCGAAGCTGAACCAGATATAGAGCGTGCTGATCGTCAGCACGATGACGACCAGCGCCACGACCACCTCGATGGACTTGCGCCTCTCACCGCGGCTCACTGGTTTTATGTCGAAAGACATGGCGGGGAATGTCGTAAATCAGCAGACGGATCAGAACGCCCCGAAACCGCTGAGTACCTCAAGGTACGTCGGCAGGGCGAACAGGAGACCGATTAGCGGCAGGAAGAACAGTATGACCGCACCCAGCAAGGCCATCAGGAAGTATCTCCTGGTCCGCTCGACCGACTGATGGATCGCCTCCAGCTTTTCCTCCTGTCTGACCAGCATCCTCTTCAGTTCTTCGCCGTCCATAAGTCTTGATGTGACAAGTGAAGTGTCTTACCGAATCATGATACCACGGCTTACGGCCTAGGGGCGACAGATGAAAAAACCGGCGCTAGGCGCCGGACGGATACGGATGATGATCTCAATGTATCAGGTCTTCCCGACCCTGGTGCCTGATCAGTTCCAGGACCCGTTGATTGATCCAAGGATCGTCATCCCGGGCGGTCGCGGCAATGGCCTGCTCCGCGTCCCGGAAAGAGTCGGCCGCGACGCTGACGCGGACCGCCCGTGACTCGAGACGGGCGCCGCGGGCGGAGGCGGTCAGGCCTTCGGCCAGCAGCTGCCCGACGAACCTCTCAGCCAACTCCTCCGGCAGGTCCCGCAATCTGTTCCAGATACCCCGTAATGCCAGAACGAACCGGTGCATCCGACACCTCCAGTTCCCGGCCGCCCTCGAGGGCGGCCGGATATCATATCCCTCGAACCGTCTATCATAACCGATACCCGACGATGTTTCAAGGTCCCGGACTGACGAAAAAGACCTCACTCATGGTGAGGTCGTCGGAGCGTCTTCTCTCGCCTTTTCCAAGGCCTCTTCGCCGGCGCCGATGAGCGCGCTGATAGCGGTCATGACCGGAACACAGAAGGTCAGGCTCTCCTCGGAACCGAGCGTGCCGTGGGCGATCACCAGGCCGATCAGGCGACCATGCCGGTCGAAGACCGGCCCCCCGGAATCTCCCATGACGGCCGGAGCGGTGATGGTCATCAGGCCCTTGATGCCCTGGAACTCCGTGCCGAGCAGGTGTATCTGTCCGCTCTTGCCGACCGACGATCGGCCGAAATGCCAGACCAGTTCTCCGGGAACCAGGTCGGCATAGATCCCCCAATGTTCGGCCGGATCGGAAAAGGCCGTCCAGCGGTCCAGGGGGATGAGTAGGGCCGCGTCGTATTCCGGAGCGGTGATGGCGACCCGCATGATGATGTCGCCGCGCCAGGCGAAAGCCAGTCCGCCGCCCTTAGAACCGATATGCTGCACGGTGACGACGGCGTACCTGGCGCCGGCCACCACGTGGTTGGCCGTGAGTACCCAACCCCGGCCGTTGATGATCACCCCGGTGCCGAACCGCTTGTCCTTCACCCCGGTGCCGGACGGATCGTAGTCGGCGGGTTCGACGGAAACGGTAGCGGCCAGACTGCGACGCACCAACGCGTCCCGCCGGGCGTCACATTCGTCCTGTCCGACCTGGGCCTTCATCTCCTCGGTACAAAGCGGTCCCTTGAGTTCGGGAACCGGCCTGAGGACGAACGGCGGGGCGTAGGGCTGAGTGACGACGCAAGACGGCAGGGCCAGGAAAGACGACAGGAAAAGAACGGGTAGCGCGAGCCGGGTTCCGCAACTTGATGTTACTGCCATTTCAGCCTCCTTTGCGGCTTATCTCTCCTTAACAGCAGGGGGGCGGTAAGTCAACAGGCGCCGCTCGCGGCGCCCGCCATCTCGTTTCTTCTGTTGTCCCCGACCGATCAGTCGATGACCACCCGAGTGCCGTGTTGCGCCCACCAGTACAAAGACTCCATATCCTCATAACGCACGTTGACACAGCCGTGGCTCATCGGCTGACCGAAATTGTCATGCCAATAGGCCCCGTGGATGTAATAGCGCCATCGCTGGGTGGTGAAATGCAGATTCCATTTGGTGTTCGGGTAATCGAAGCCGGCCCCTCCGTAATACTTCACCGGTACCTTATCCAGGATGATGAACTCCCCTTCCGGCGTCGGGGTGGCCGGTTTGCCGGTCGAGACAGGGAACGAACCGAAGAGATGGTCGTCGAAATAGTAATCGAGGCGCTGTCCGGACAGGTCGACCTTGATGAGCTTGTCGAGCAGCGTCGGCCGAGAGTCGAGCGGGTCATAAGAGGCCGCCACCTCGGTCCCGTCCAGGTAGAGGTCGCCGTCGGAATCCGGGTCCATCAGGTCCGTCCCCAATTCCAACTCCCAGGAATCTATCAGGTAATCCCCGTCGGAATCCACCTGATCCAGCTTCCTTCCCCCATCATGCCGCGGCGAGTACCCCCGTTCGATCTCCTGTCCATCGCCATAACCGTCGCCGTCGGTATCGAAAAGGTCGGGATCCGTATGAAAGACGGTGTTCTCGTCATGGTCGGTCAGGCCGTCGGCATCACGGTCAGCGACGGGCGGTTCCGTATCCGGAACCGCCGGAACGACCGGCGCGGCCGGCTCGGTGGCCTGATTTTCGGCCAGCGACTCGGACGCCGAACCGCAACAAGACGACCCCCCAGCATCCCAAGCGGCCGAGGTGACGCGCACCGCGCCGGCTGGCCTCGGACGGTCGACCAAAACAAAAACCCCGAAAAATAGGGTGATCATCCCCGCGCCGGCCACCATAACCAATACGCGGTTCCTGGCGTTTTTACGCTGCTGTAAGAACATCTTTTTACTCTTTTGTCTTTGTTTTTCGCTGATTCTACTTAAATTATAGCATCTGTTGCCGATCGTTTCAAGTGACCCGAGCGACCGCCGGAGTCCTTGCGCGATCCGTCATCCGAGGGCAATAGAGGCGGCGGGGGCGACGGCGGGGGCGGTCAGAACGATTGACGCGGCTGACAGCGCACTATATGTTTATCCTGGTCGCCGGACGCCGAACAGAGCCCGTGGTTGACCCGGGTCGGCAAGACTGTCGGCGTCCGTACCGGAATCGCTTATGCCATACAAAGGGAAAAGGATCGCCGTGGTCATGCCCGCCTACAACGCGGAAAAGACCCTCGTGGCCTGTTATGACGCCCTGCCCAAAGAATGGGTCGATGACGTCATCCTGGTCGATGACTGCAGCAGCGACCGGACCGTCGAGGTGGCCCGGACCTTGCCGATGACCGTAGAGGTCCATCCGCGAAACCGTGGATACGGCGGTAACCAGAAGACCTGCTACCGGCTGGCCCGCGAGCGAGGCGCCGATATCGCCGTGATGGTGCATCCGGACCACCAATATGACCCGAAATTCATCCCTGAGATGATCAAGAAACTGGTGAATGATGATTGCTCCGCCGTCTTCGGCTCCCGAATGATGAGGCGGGAGAACGCCTTGGCCGGCGGTATGCCCCGCTGGAAATTCGTCTGCAACATCGGCCTGACCAAGATCGGTAACCTGGCCCTCGGCACCGCGCTGACCGAGTTCCACTCCGGTTTCCGGGCCTATGACTGCCGCGTGTTCGACGAGATAGACATCGAGCGGAATTCCGACAACTTCGTCTTCGATACCCAGATCATCATCCAACTGGCGTCCCGCGACCTCAAGATCGTCGAGATACCGATATCGACGCGTTACTTCGATGAGGCCTCACAGATCGGGCTCCTACCCTCGATCCGTTACGGCCTGGGGGTGGTAAAGAACCTCCTGCTCTACCGCCTGGGATTGAGGCGCTTCTGAACCGTTAGAGATAGGGCTCCGGCCAGCCGGGGTCTTTTTTCGATCGGACCGATATTGACGGGTCCGACATCCGATGCGAAACTGTAGTGGACCCGAGAGGGCCAAAGGGGCCCCGCGGGCATCTTCGCCCCTTTCACGGGAGGTTCCCGATGAACCGACTCAGATCGCTCCTGATAGGGCTGGGGATCGGTATCGCCGCGGCCGTACTGATCGCCTCGATCGGTCTGGCATCCCAGCAGGAAGTGCCCAGAGAGGCACCGATCATGAAGGCGCTGGCTGCACCGACCGCCGCCGAACTCAAGGAGATGACTCTGGGTGTCGATCAGAGACTGATCGACGTGGCCTGGCTCTGCTGGGCCCACGCGCCCTGCGACCTGTGGGTCCTGACCACGGTGATGGACACCAAGGACCGACCGCAGACCCATCTCTACTCCAACGGTTCCGAGACCCGCCTGGTGCGCGAACAGCGTGACGGCGGCACCTGGCAATGGGAGAAAGAGGCGGACATCGTCGAACTGAAGCCGCTGCGACGTCTCACCGGCGCCTCCTGGCGCTGCTTCAGCAGCGGGCCCTGCGACGTCTGGTACACCACACGCATCATGCGGGACGACGAACGGCCTCGCAGTTACGTGTTCACCGACGGCGAACGCGGCATCATCATCCGCGAGACTCCCGGAGTCGAATGAATCGACCACAACCGACCCTTATAGGTCGGTTTTTCATCGCCTCATTTAGTGATAGAATGAATACAGGACCGGACGTCGTATCATGACTCTATCCCGCAACAGAGAGAGGCGCAGGAAACGGACCATCGCCTGGATGATCGTCCTGGCGCTTTTCATATGCCTCCCTCTCCTAGTGCAGGCTGCCGATGACGACGATGAGGAAGAGATATTGGAGTTCGACAAACCGGCGCTGGCCGTCCCGATACCGACGATCAAGTTCACCAACATCACCGTGACTGATGAGGGCGAGGACGACCTCAAGACGATCGACGTCCCCTGGCTGGCCGAATACCTCAACGGGGTCTACCAGTACGCCATCGGCATGGCCACCATAATCGCCGCGGTGATGATGATGGTCGGCGGTTTCCAGTACCTGACGGCCGGGGGCGACGCCACCCGGGTGGCCAAGGGCAAGGAGAAGATCAAGAACGCCATCCTGGGGCTCTTCCTGACGCTCAGCGCCTACCTGATCCTGCGGACGG
>LJNP01000033.1 GCA_001303185.1 Parcubacteria bacterium SG8_24 | reverse complement strand
AAAACCGCCGCCTATCCGGGCCGCGGGTCGACCGTAAACATGAGATGATTCAGGATCCGGTATGCACCGGAGATATCAGACACGGAAGTCCGCCGCACCGTCACCGGCCGGCAGACCAGAACGCCTCGTGACCCTCTCCACATCACAATAAGCGTCAGGATGTATAGGCAATATACGGCAAGGACCGTCATTTTTTTCGTTTTTTGTTTTATCGCCTGTCGGAAAGACTTCTATCATATTATAGCATGATACGATATGGGTATGGAAGGAATGAGACGTTGTATCGTAAAAACTGCTTCATGTCTGCCTTATTTATGCGAGAGTGTGATCATCCTGACCGAACCAAAAACCCCCGACCTATAGGTCGGGGGTTTTCTTAGTTTATCGATGTCACTTACTCTCCTAACGCGAAGCGGACGAACCGCTTGATCTGCATGTTCTCGCCGATCGTGGCGATCTTCTCCTGGAGCAACTCCCCGATCGTCACGTCCTCGTCCTTGATGAACGGCTGGTCGAGCAGGCAGACCTCGGCAAAATATTTCTCCAGCTTCCCGGCGACGATCTTCTCGATGACCTCCTGAGGTTTGCCGCTGCCGGCGAACTCTTCGCCGGACAGTTCACGCTCCTTCTCCAGCGTCTCCGGAGGTATGGCCTCGCGGTTCACGTAAAGCGGGTTGGCCGCGGCGATCTGCAGCGCCAGGTCATGGACGAAAGCGCGGAACTGCTCGTTGCGGGCCACGAAGTCGGTCTCGCAGAGCACCTCCACCAGCACACCGACTTTGCCGTTGCCGTGGACATAGGCCTCGACCAGGCCCTGATTGGTGGCCCGTTCGCCCTTCTTGCCGGCCTTGGCGATACCTTTCTTACGGAGCAGCTCGGCGGCCACCTCCAGGTCCCCGCCCGCTTCCTCGAGCGCCTTCTTGCAGTCGACGATACCGGCGGCGGTGCGGCTCCGGAGTTCGGAAATGGTCTTGGTGTCGATCATAGGTCGATGATGGTTATGTCGGCAGGTCGGTCGGCACCACGTCCGTTCAGGCGCCGCTCCCGGCCGCTGCCGGCTGTTTCTGCTGTTCCGGCTGACGCTCTTCCCCGGCCTGCTCCTGACCACGCCGCTCCTTGCCCTCCTTGACCGCCTCGGCCACCAGGCGCGTCATCAGGTCGATCGTCTTCACGGCATCGTCGTTGGAAGGGATGCCGTGGGCGATCAGGTCCGGATTGACGTTGGTGTCGATCAGGGCGATGACCGGTATCCCTTTGGTGTTGGCCTCACGGACCGCCGTCCGTTCCTTCTTGATGTCGATGACGAACAGGGCGTCAGGCGGGCGCTTCATGTCGGTGATGCCGCCGACCTTCTCCTCGGTGTCCTCCAGGAACCTGATGAAGCGCGACTGCTCCTTCTTGGTGTACTTGGACAGTTTGCCCGTATCGCGCTCCTCCTTGAGCTCGTTGTAGCGCTTGATCATCCCGAAGACCTCGTTGTAATTGGTCAGCGTCCCGCCGAGCCACCGGCTGGTCACATAGGGCATGCCGCAGTCCAGGGCGGCCTTCTTGACGATCTCCCGGGCCTGTTTCTTCGTCCCGACGAACAAAATAACACCACCTCTCGCCGCGATGTCGCTGACGCTCTCCAGGGTTTCCTTGAGACGCGACATCGTCTTGTTGAGATCGATGATGTGTATGCCGTTGCGCGCCCCGAAGATGAACTGATCCGTCTTGGGGTGCCGCCGGGAGACGCGGTGACCGAAATGGACACCCGCCTGCAACAGCTCCAGCAGTGTGGGTATGCGTGGCATATGGACCTTGATTAACCTCTGCATCCCCCGTCGTGGACCCCGCCGCCCCGCCTTTCCGGCCGGGACGCTCCGCGGGGCAGGACATGACCGCAAGGTCATCCGTCGCCCGGACGGCACGCCGTTCGCCAGGGATGCATGTGTGATTGATTACGAGATAAAGAAAAGGGAACGCGCTCAGGCGCTTCCGGCGGAAGCCTACAATACGCCAGGGAAAAAGGCAATAGGGCGTCCGGGACGACACCGATCCTCTTGCCAAATCGGCCGGCCGGTGTTACCCTCCCTGCGTCAAGGTCTACGAGCCAACCGCTATGAAGAAAGACACCCATCCAACCTATTACAAGGACGCCAAGATAATCTGCGCCTGCGGCAATTCCATCACCACGGGTTCGACGGTCAAGGAGATCCACGTGGAGCTTTGCGCCAACTGCCACCCCTTCTACACGGGCAAACAGAAACTGGTCGACACGGCCCGTCGGGTCGAGAAATTCCGCGAACGGGCCGCCCAGGAGAAGAAGGGAGCGGTCAGCTCCAAGAAAGCCAAGACCAAGGCACGACGAACCAAGAAGAAGAGCGAGAAGAAACCCGGAAAATAGCCCTGATGAAACGGAAGTGAGAGGACCGTCGGTTTTCTCACTTTTTGATTATATGGACATCGAACAAGCCACAGAGGAACGCCGGACCCGGGCCGCCGAGCTCGAGACTCTCCTGTCCGACCCGGCCACGCTCTCCGACCCGACCAGGCTCAAGGAGCTCAACTTAGAATACGGCGAGATCCGTTCTTTCCTGGCAAGGGCCGAGGAGTACGAGAAGGTGCTCCGGGCGCTCCGGGACGCGGCGGCCGGCGCCGAAGAGAGCGATGAGGAGATGCGACAACTGGCCCAGGAAGAGCACCGCCGGCTCTCCAAGCAGGAGGAAGGTCTGCGCCTGGAGATCATGGCCGCCCTGACGCCGCCGGATCCGGCCGACCGGAAGAATGTCTTCATCGAGATACGGGCCGGCGCCGGGGGTGACGAGGCGGCGCTGTTCGCCGCCGAGATCCTGCGCATGTACCTGAGGTACGCCGAACGGCAGGGCTGGCGGCGCCGGGAGGTCTCCTCCAGCCGGACTGAACTTGACGGCCTGCGTGAGGTGATCGTCTTCATCGAAGGTGACGATGTCTACCGCGACCTGAGATACGAAAGCGGCGTGCACCGGGTGCAGCGGGTGCCGGAGACGGAGAAGTCGGGACGGATACACACCTCGACGGTGACCGTGGCCGTACTGCCGGAGGCCGAAGAGGTCGACGTACGCATCGAACCGAAGGACCTGCGCATCGATACCTTCCTCTCATCGGGCCACGGGGGACAGAGCGTCCAGACGACCTATTCCGCCGTCCGCATCACCCATCTGCCGACCGGCCTGGTCGTCCAGTGTCAGGACGAAAGGTCTCAGCAGCAAAACAAGGAACGGGCCTTGGCCATCCTGCGCTCCCGCCTGCTGGCCCAGGAAGAGGAGCGGCGCCGTTCCGCCGAGGCCTCACTCCGCCGGGGGCAGATCGGTACCGGTGACCGCTCCGAGAAGATCCGTACCTACAACTTCCCGCAGGACCGCGTCACCGACCACCGCATCAAGAAGAGCTGGCATGACCTGACCGGCATCCTGGACGGGAATCTCGAACCGATCGTCACGGCACTCCGGGCCGCCGGCGCCGAAAGGATATGACCGACACCGCCGCCAACAGAGTCCGCAGCGACGCCTCCGGCCTCCAGCCGCCGGTCCGACAGGCCGTCATCCTGGCCGCCGGCCTCGGCACCCGGATGCGTCCCCTGACCGAAAACCTGCCCAAACCGTTGCTGCCGGTGCTCGGCCGGCCGATCCTGGAATGGAACCTGCGGGCGCTGCCGCCGACCGTCGAAGAGGTGATCCTGATCGTCGGCTATCTCAAGGAGATGATTGTCGACCGTTTCGGCGATGAATGGCGCGGCCGGCGGATACGTTACGTGGAACAGCGAGAGTTGCGCGGTACCGGTCAGGCCCTGCACGAGTGCCGCCACCTGCTCCAGGGACGCTTCCTGGCGATGAACGGCGACGACATCTATGACGCGGCCGATATGGCCAGGATGTCCGTCGAAGCGTCGGCTGTGCTGGCCTATCGTCTGACCGGCCCGAACCGTTTCGGGATCCTCGACACCGATCGGGAAGGCAACCTGAAAGGTATCGTCGAGGACGGTAACACCGCCGGCGGACTCATCAACACCGGCATGTACGCCCTCGAGCCGGATTTCTTTGATTACCCACTGGTTCCTATCAAGGGGGGCACGGAATTCGGACTGCCGCAGACGCTGGCCCAGGTGGCTCAGGACCGCCCGGTCCGGGTGCTGGTCGCCGGATTCTGGGTGCCACTCGGTTATCCCGAAGACCTGAAGAAGGCGACGGAGGCGTTGGGTGACCGGGTCAGGATACCGGAAACCGGGCTATGACCTCCCAAGAGGCGTTCCGAGAGGGGGTCAGCACCCTTTCCAGACATGCCTGCCCCGACACCGATCCGACCCGGGAGACCGAGGCCCTCCTGGCCCACGTCCTGGATACCGACCGGACGGATCTGATCACCCGACCCGAACGGCAGCTGACCGCAGGCCAGTGCCGCACCTACCGCGCTCTCCTCCGACGCCGGCTGGACCACGAACCGTTGGCCCACCTGCTCGGAAGCGCCGTATTCATGGGTCAGGCCTTCGCCGTATCGCGACATACTCTGATACCCAGACCGGCCACGGAATATCTCGTAGCCGCGACCACGGAGATCTGCCGCCGGACCGGGGCCGAGACCGTCGCCGATATCGGTACGGGCAGCGGCTGCATCGCCGTCACCCTGGCCCGGCGGCTGCCTGACCTGCGGATCCTGGCTTCGGATATGAGCCGCCCGGCCCTGACCGTAGCCAGCCGGAACGCCCGCTGCCACGGCGTCGCCGCTAGGGTGACCTTCCTGGAAGGCGATTTGGCCGCGCCGGTCCTGGAACATCGCCCGTCGATCATCGTCGCTAATCTCCCCTATCTTCCGTCGGATTCGCTGGCGGACCTGCCGCCGGACATAACCTCCTTCGAACCACGCGAGGCGCTCGACGGCGGCCCGGACGGCCTCGACCCCTATCGGCGCCTGTTCCGTCAGCTCCGCCAGACGCCGCCGATCCCCCAGCTACACCTGCTGCTGGAACTGCTCCCGGAACAGGTTCCGGCCATATCCGAGGCGTGCCAGGATCTGGCGGGAAGAGTCATATCCATACGCAACGACAGCAGCCTGACCGTCGGACTGCACCTGACCGGCCGCTGAGCCGCCGTCCCACCAATAGACCAAAACAGGGCCGCTCCGCGGTCCTGTCCTGTTTCCCGACTGAGATGTCGCCTGATCGTTCAGGGAACGACGATGTGGTCACCTGCCTCGCCGATGGTGGAATTGGTCTCCAGGGTATAACGCAGCGTATATCGTGATCCGTTGCCGTCGTAATAATAACAGCTGGTGACGTCGGTCGGATTGAGCGGATCGGCCAGGTTCGTGTCTGGCCCCACGTAGTTGTAGTTCCGCAGACCTTCACTGACCGGATCGGCTCCGGTGAGACATCCGGTATAGACCGGATATCCGCCGGTTTCGGACAGATACAAGGCCAGTCCTTTCTGCACTTCGGAGATGTTGGAGACCCGCTGCACGTCCCGCCGCTTCTTCTGTTCGTGCCGCTGGCCGTACAGGACCAGGCTGCTGATAAGGGCGATGATCGATATGGCCAACAGCAGTTCGATCAGGGTGAATCCTCTGTCTTTTTTTGGATACCGCATAAATCAGTGAAGAATTTCCGTACCTTTCGGGACCACCTCTATCCAGGTCGTCCCTACGTTGAAGGCTACATCCTGGCCTTCGTGATCCAGGAATCTCGTCCGTCCGGACGCCTCATCCCTGACCCACGATCCGATAGTCAGCGTCCCGTCACGGGCGATCAGCGCCTGACCGGTACCGGCCGTCCGGATATCCCGCCGGCCTTCCGCGTCGATTACCCGTATCTCTGTATATTGTACAACAATATTCCGGGCCCGTACAGGAAGTCCCGCCTCGTCACGGTGCATCTGACCTCCCTGATGGCGGATATAGCTGTTCTCCCCGCGATCATAGCTCCAGCTGACCTTATAAGCGCCTTCCCGGAAGGGTACCACCAGATCATCCGCCTGTTCGGGCAGCCATTGAGTCGGTATGTCCGGCTTGAATCTCCAGGAGCCGGCCGGAAGGCCATGATCGTCCAGCCTCTCAATGGCCCGCCGCAACAACGAGGAAGAGGTGTAGACGTTATATGGGGCGTGGCGTCCCCGGTCCCGCCAGAAGTACTCCCCCCAATAGAATTGGTTGAGGTCGCGCAGGTCGGAGCCGGCCAGCTGTTCCAAGGCCTGAGGACTGCCGCCGACATGGACCAGGACCGCCCCCATTTCGGCAGCCCAGTCGACGAAATAGGGTCGGGCCGACCGGACCGGACCGATCTTCTCCAGGTCACGGCCTCCATCCACCGGATAAAGGGCGAGGAGGCGGGTGATACCCGCTTCCACCGGAGCCTCATAGACCAGCGAGGCGCCCCGGAGTCCGCTCTGAGGCCGGGACTCGACGATGTTGTCGATCACCACGGCAGTGTAATCGTCGGCTTCGCCGTCCCGGAGAGGCATGCCATCCAGGGCCCGCCGGGCCATGACCGGCAGTTCAGCGGTCGGTGCCGACAGGTCTCCCGATCGGTCGGCCGGGCCTTTCCGCTGGGCGAATCCGGAGAAAGTCCAGCCGCCACCGACCAGATAGGCATAAGTGATCGCCGCCAGGCCGACCGCCAACACGAAAGCGATCGCCCCCCAACCGGCCGCATCCTGCCAGAATTCCTCGCCCAACGAAAAGACTACCCGACGTCCTCCCGACTTCTCGTGGGTAGTCTTATTTGACTCTTGAATCATGCTGTTCTGGACAGGCCCGACCGCGACCGGCCGACCCGGACCGTCATTCCCGACCGCGACCGGCCGACCGGATTGTCGCGACAACTCAACTCTCGGCTGACTCACTGCCGGACTCCTTCTCACCCGCCTCCTTCTGACCGGCCACTTCGACCGACTCCACGTCCGCCTCTTCCGGCTTGCCTTCAAGCTTCTGCAGCTCCTCCTCGGTGATCGGCGCGTTCACCACGGCGATGACGTCCTCATCCTCGGCATCGAAAACGATGCCGGCGGGCGGGGTAAGGTCACCCACCCGGATCACGTCATCGATCTCCTTGAGGACCGAAAGGTCGACATCGATATGGGTGACCAGATCGGCCGGCAGACAAGTGACCGGGATACTGTCCATGTTGCGGATCAGGATGCCGCCCAAGGCCTTGACCGCCGGCGACTCGTTGACGAAATTGAATTCCACCTCCGCCTCGATCTCCTCATCCATCTTCACCTGACGGAAATCGACGTGAGTGACTTCACCCTTGACCGGATGCCTCTGCACATCCTGTATCAGCACCTTGACCGGTTGGCTGCCGTCCACCGACAGATCGACCAATCCGGAAGACTCCTCGGACATCAGGAACTTCTCGAGCATCCGCGCTTCGGCACTGACATTACGCGGCTCGGTGCCGGGACCGTAGATGACGGCCGGAACCTGTCCATCCCGCCGCAATTGCGCCACCTGCTTGCCGGAGATCTCCCTACTTTGTACCTCTAATGTTGACTGTCCCATATTCGGATACGGAAAACCAGAAAATTAAATACCGCTCGGTAACGGACGACTAATTTTGTACAACAAGGACGTGTTTTTGGCAAGAGGCGACGCCCCAGCCGGCCCTCCGGTGCCTGTCGGCCGGCGCGCCAAAAAAGCCCCGACCTGATCGGAGCCTTCCGAAATCCCCTTCAGCCAATTCAGAGTCTGGCGAACAGCCTGTCCTGATCCTGCAGCAGGTGATGCACCTCGATGACGTCATCAGTCGTCACCGTCTTCGAATCCTTGAAGCGGTCCACCTCGTCATAATGCAGATCGGTCACCAACCCCACCGAACTCACGCCTAACGACGAGACCATCACCAGGGCGATGATGGCGTTCCGGCAGTTGCCGCACCGGATATGCAGCAGGTAACTGTCGTCCTTCTCACCGAGAACCCGGGCCGAAGTGGAACCATAGCCGGTCTGACACGACGGACAATAGGAGATCATCCTGACCCCCTCCTCATAAAGCGGCGCGGCCTGATTTGACGGTGCGGCCATACTTTCTATTTTTGTTTTATTTTCGGCCTTTTCTGACCTGTCCTACCTCAATTATAGCACCCTGAGACGCCTGAGGTCAACCGACAGCCTGTGGATTCAGGACCGTCGCACCGCGACCGACTCCAACACGCCCAACATGGCGAACTTGGTAAGCAGGGAGCTGCCGCCGGAACTGACGAAAGGCAGGGTCACGCCGGTCACCGGCAACAGACGCAGGTTCCCGCCGATGTTCACGAAAAGCTCGAGGCTGACGGAAAGCAGTATGCCGAGAACCAGGAACAGGGTGAAATCATCCCCTGACCCCAAGGCCAGACGGTAACCGCGGAAGATGATGATACCGAAAAGGATGCAGATGATGGAGACTCCCAGGAAACCCATCTCTTCGGCCAGCACGGCGAAGATGAAATCGGTCTGCCGTTCGGGCAGGAACCGGAGCTGGCTCTGCGAACCGTACCCCAGACCCTTGCCGAACAGTCCGCCCGAACCGATGGCGATGATCGATTGGGTGACGTTATAGCCCCGGCCCAGAGGGTCGCTCTGCGGATCCCAGAAGGCCAGGACGCGGTCCTTCTGATAGGGCTGCAGGACCAGGGTCCAGGCGAACACCGAAGCCAGGACCGTCAGCAGTATGGCGGCGGCCAAGTGTGACCGCCTGATGCCTGACACCAGCAACATCGAACCCCAGATGCCGAGCAGGAGCAGGGCCGAACCCATATCCGGCTGCAAAGTCACCAGCAGGATGATCGTACCCACTAGGAGGCCCGAACCCAGGATGCGTCGGTAGCCGTAGGTGTCGCGTCGGTAATCGCTGAAGAACTTCGCCAGGAACACGATCAGCAGGAGCTTGACGATCTCGACCGGCTGGAAACCCAGTCCGCCGACACGGAACCAGCCCGTCGTCCCCCGGATGGTCTCGCCGAACAGCAGCACCCCGACGAGAAGCAGCAGGGACAGCACGAAGAGCGCCCGGCTCAGACTGGCCAGGGCGCGGTAGTTGAGGGTCGGTATGAGCAAGGCCAAGACGACCCCCGCGCAGGCGAAGACGACCTGCTTCCAGAACTGGGAGAGGTCCGCCGTCGAACCGGAGTCGCCGAGCGGTCCGGCATACTCCAGACCCAACGAAGTGCTGTAGATGGCGGCCAGACCCAACACCACCAGCAAACAGCAGGCCCCGAACAGCAGCCAATCGTATTTCGGCAATCCGCGGAAAAGCGTGTCGCGCATAAGGTTATACAAGAAGGGCTGGTCCTACAGCCCTTTTAGCAGGAATCGCGGCCTACTGACAATGTCCCCGACTCAGCGGCCCGGCGGTATGTACAGACGCTCGTCGAATATGTTGATCTCCGGCCTGACCTCGACGCGGGTTATCTCCGGCAGGGTATGGAACCAGCTTGCCTCGACCTCACGGCGGTCCCCCGCCCGGAAATCGCTGATCGTGACCTTGTTGGCGCCGGTCATCCTCGAACCGCTGTAGAGCAACACGGTAAAACCGACGGAATAGTAGCTGAAGGCGGTGTCGTTGGTGGCGATGAAGCGGGCCCGACTCACCTGAAGCGGGTCCACCGGCTCAGGTTTGACGAACTCCACGTCGGTTATGTCGATATCCAGGCGGGCTTCGGCCCAGGAACGGTAGTCCGGTTGTACGTCATGCAGGTTGACCCTTTTCCAGCGCAGATCGAGTATCTCCAGGGTGGCTGCGGGACGGGATTCGCTCTCCATACCGAGTTCGTGCATTAAGCGGGTCTCCAGCGGCAGGATATGACCGGACTTGACCTTCGTGGCCACGCCCGCGCCGAGGAACTGGTAATCGAATTCGGCCCGCCACCGTTCGTTGGGGTTGGAGAGCTGGGTCACCAGGTCATAACGTTTGGTACCGGCGGCCAGCACCGTCGTACCGCCGACCTGCAGGTCCTGCGGGGCGGTCGCTGCCCGGAAGAATCCGAAGTCGGTCCAATTGCGCGTCAACAGGCCGATCGAGCTCCGCTCCTGGACTCCTGACAGCAGGAACCAATCGACGAAGCCGTACATCCCGTACAACAGCAATACTCCGGCGACGAACCCCAGGATGACGCTGAAGATGCGCCGGATCTGGGCCTTGTGCGTCACCCACCAGTAACCCCACTTGAGTTCCTTTTCGCTTAACTTTTCCTCCGTTAGATCGTCTGGCGGCATAGGCCTTGCGGGCTAAGAGACTGTCATTTGACCACATCATCATTATAACATAACCGGTCATCCGACGGGCGCCGGAAGCCCGGCGGCGCCGCGGTCGGCCATACCGCCGGACCGGAGCCGCATTGACACCAAGGAACGGAAGGCGCTAACGTTACGCCTTCGGTCCATTCATAATCTGGCGACCCAAGGGCTTGCGGAGGAATCGCTCATGGAAAAGAATCATGCCTTGCCGTTCCTGGCGGCGTCCCTGCTGATGACGCTGCTCGGCGGAGCGCCGTGGATCTATGCCGCCGTCGCCGAGGCGGACCCGTCCCGGGTCCTGACCGAGGCCGCCGGCTGGGGCGCCGGTCTGGTCGTGCTGCTGTTCGTCGGCAGCCTGATTCGACGCGGCTCCAAGCTGCTACTGCTCACCTGCGTGGCCGCCGCCGTACCCGCGGCCGGCCTGTACATCGCCCGCTTCAATCTTCTGCACGACCTCTCCTCCCTCGGCATCGGCGCCCTGCTCATCTTCTTCGTGTCCCTGCTGGCGCTGTTCCGTGATGCCGACGAACTGGTCGGGCCAGGCCTCCTCTTCGTGACCGCCATGATCCAGCTGCTGCTGGCCATGCTGCCGGGGTACGTTTTATGAGGAGTCCGACCAGACCGTTCCCGACCCTCTTCACAGGGGGTCTTTTTCGTCCCCGACCTTGTCCCCAAGGCGCGTCTGACCCCCTTGTTCTATGCCGCCTGACATGCTAACATTCCGTTGCACGATCCGCATCGGCGGATTTTCAATTAGCGATCTATGGCACCAAAAAAACCGCTAAAATCAGCCAAGAAAAAGGTGGCCAACAAGAAGGCGGTCGCAAAGAAGGTGGCCGCGTCAGCCAAGCGACAGGCCTCTCCGGACAGACGCGCGGTCAAGAAGAAGGGAGCGTCCGCGGAATACGGAGCGAAGCAGATCACCGTACTCGAAGGCCTGCAGGCCGTCCGGCGCCGTCCGGGCATGTATATCGGTTCGACCGGTGCCCGGGGACTGCATCACCTCATCTGGGAAGTGGTCGATAACGCCATCGACGAAGCGATGGCCGGCCACTGTGACGATATCGTCATCAACCTGCTGCCGGATCACCGCATCTCGGTCGAGGACAACGGCCGCGGCATACCGGTCGACATCCATAAGCAGTACAAGGTCTCGGCCCTAGAGCTGGTCATGACCAAGCTTCATGCCGGCGGCAAGTTCGGGACCGGAGGTTATAAGGTGTCCGGCGGCCTGCACGGGGTCGGCGTGTCGGTGGTGAACGCCCTGTCCGTGTACCTCAAGGCGGAAGTGAAACGCGACGGCAAGCTCTGGGTGCAGGAATACAAGCGGGGCGTGCCGCTCAAGAAGGTCAAGTCCGTCAGCAACAGCCGCGGCTCCGGCACCAAGATAACCTTCGAACCCGATCCGGAGATCTTCGAGACGCTCGACGTCAGCTGGGATACGGTGATCGACCACCTCCGTCAGCAGACCTATCTGACCAAGGGGGTGCGGATTTCCGTTGTCGACCGGCGGGAAAGGGGAAAGCAACAGACCTACGGTTTCTATTTCGAAGGCGGCATCCGCTCCTACATCCGACACCTCAACCATCAGAAGGAGACCAAACACCCGTCGGTGTTCTATGTCCACAAGGAGAGCGAGGGTGTCGACGCGGAGATCGCCTTCCAGTACGTCGACGACTACAAGGAGAACATCTACGCCTTCGCCAACAACATCCATAATCCCGACGGCGGCACCCATATCGTCGGTTTCAGGACCGCCCTGACCCGCGTGCTGAACTCCTACGCCCGCAAACAGGGCGTGCTCAAGGAAAAGGACGACAACATCACGGGTGA
>LJNP01000032.1 GCA_001303185.1 Parcubacteria bacterium SG8_24 | reverse complement strand
AAAAGGAAGTTGGCTATCGGCCGGTCCTCGGAGCGCAGCTCGGCGCGCGCCCGCCGCATCGCCGCCGCCACCGCCTTGACCGCCTGTTCCTGACCCACTACCCGCCGATGCATGATCTCCTCCAGGTTGAGCAGCTTCTTCGATTCCTCCTCGGTCAGCTGTTCGAGCGGGATATGCGTCTTCTCGGCCAATACCGCCGCCACGTCCTGGCCGACGATGATGGCGTTCTGCCCCCGGCTGTTGCGTACCGCCGTGGCCACCTCCTTGGCCACCTCGATGGCCTTTTCCGGAAGGAACCGTTCGTGCATGTACCGATCGGTCAGGCTGACCGCGGCATCCACCGCGTCGTAGGAGAAGAACACCTTGTTCTTGTATTCGATGGTTCCGGACTTGGCTTCGAGGATGCGGATAGCTTCGTTGACCTCCGGTTCCGGCACCTCCACCTTGATCAGGGCCTGACCCAACGGCGAATTCTCGATGGCTCCGGAGTAGGCCGACGGATCGGCGGTGGTGATGGCGAAGCAGTACCCCCGGGCCAGTTCGTCAGCCAGGACCTTGGACAGGTCAATGCTCTCTCCGGTCCCGGAAGTGATGCCGACCATCCCAGAGACGTCCTCGACCACGAGGACGATATTGCCGGCACGGGCGATCTCGTACATCGCCGTGAGCAGGCGTTCCTGTGCTTCCGAAGCCGTCGCCCCGGAGATGAGCTGGGCCAGGTTGAGGCTGACCAGGCGCTTGTCCTGGAGTATCTCGGGTACGTCCTCCTCCACCATGCGCTGCGCGATCCCTTCGATGATGGCGCTCTTGCCGACGCCGTGATGTCCGACCAACACGACGCTCTTGTTGCCGCCCTCGATCACCCGGAAGACCGCCTCCAATTCCTTGTCCCGACCCACCACCGGAGCCAGATAGCCGCTGACCGCCAAGGAGGTGAGATTGGAGCTGACCCGATCCAGGAAGGGCGTCGCCACCGCGGTCATGGCCCGGTTCATCGTACCCTTGGGCTTATACCTGGCGGCTGCCGAGAACCTCCGATACCGCTGACGCAGCTGGTCCTGGATCCGTATCCAGGCCACCACGTTCTCGGCTTTCTGCAGATCCACGTCATGATCGTAAAGGAGTTCCTGCAGGTCTGGGTCGGCCCGCAGCACGGCCAGGAACAGCTCGGTGACGTCGACGAACGGCTGCTTCTGCTCATAGGCGTCGACATAGGCTTCCAGGAGGGCCCGACCCACCTCCGGCGCCATCCTCGTATCGACCTCATCCCGGCTGACGCCTGCCAGCAGCCGTCCGTACTTGTCTTGGAACGTCTCGAACTTGAGGCCGAGACGGCCGAAAACCACCGCGATCTTCTGGGTGGACAGGAGGGTACCGAAAAGATGGATCGGCTTGAGCTGGCCGTGCTCCAACTTGCGCGCCAGCTGATAGGCCTGATCGATCGCCTGGAGCGCTTCAGGGACATAGGTCCGGGAAACCTCGATACGCACGCCCCGCGGCAGCTTGGCTATGAACTTCCAGAACTCCGGCTCCGGCGGCGGCATCAGCGGTTCCATCATCTCCCCATAGACCTTCTGTCGCACGGTCGATCGACGGCCTATGGCGATGACCCGACGGTAATAAAGGAAGCTGACACAGATCACGCCGAACCAGAACCCGAGCAGACGGTAATGGGGCCCTTTCCAGAAAGTAAGAGTGAGCACCTCCGAAGGCTCGACGCCGTTGATGTGCCAGACCAGCAAGGCTAGCCCGCCGACCGCGCAAACCGCGGCCAGGGCATTGACGATGAAATCGGTCAGACGCCGGAGCTTGGCCAGAAGTATGGAGAACCCGTCCACCCTCCGATTCCAGTACAGGAAGAGCGATCCGTAGATCATGCCCCGGCCCAGACCGTGACAGGCAGCGCAAGCCCTCAGACCTTCAAAGGCACTGCCGCCGCAACGGGAACATTCGGTGACCTCGAATTTTTCCTTGGTCTCGTCCATGGTCAGTCGGCGGCCAGAAGGCCGATGAGCTGGCCGAAGAAGGCATAGGCCACGGCCAGAGGTAAGGCCAGCCAGAGGATGAACAGCAGCATCATCAGCAGACTCAGCAGCAGCAGGGTCACCGAGAAGAAGATGATCGCCGCCAGACGCATGAAGAAACTGATGATGCGGCTGGCGATGTCATACTGGCCGAACATCGGGGTGAAGAGGTTCTTGAACCAGATCAGGATACCGAATGACCGGGCCTTGTCCCGCACCCTGCCGATGCAGTAACGGCCGGCCCGAAAAGCGCCAGCCGTGTACCACCAGACGGGGAAATAGAGGACAGCGCCGACCAGGTCGACGGCCAGATACCTTATGGCTAGGGCGGTCCTTGATTGGGCCATACGTATTTCGGCTTCGGCTTAATTATACCAAAGTATGGGCCATCGGAGAATCCGCCCCCTTACTGGCCGGGCCCGGCGGGATCGCTGCCGATACCGGTGCCCCGACAAAAAAACGGCCTTGACGGCCGGCTGTCCGCCTCACCTGGATGTCCCTCACTTGACCGCTACGGCGCTGGCCGCGTTCAGGTAGTCGACCTGGGTCACGGGCACGAATCCCAGCTCGCCGACATGCTGCTCGATGCTGCGCATGGACTGAAGCGAGACGGTCTCCAGATCGAGCCTCCGGCCGCGTTCCTCCAGCTCGGTCAGCCGCTGTTCGGCGGCCCTGATGGTGAAACCCTTGGTGGCAGCCCGATTGTTGAGCACCAGATACCCGATGAAGAAGGCGACCAGAGTGACCATGACCAGCAGGTTGACGGTCGCGACATTGAACGGGCGCGGCAAGGCGGCGGCGCGATAAGCCCGCCTCCGGCGTCTCGAGTTTTGGTCCAGAACCGACATGTGATTTTTGTCTGCTTTCAAACCTACTTCTTGCGGACCGCCCGCAGCTTGGCGCTGCGTGCCCGCGGGTTGTGCCTGACCTCAGTGACGCCGGGGACGATCGGCCGACGATTGAGCAGGACCAGCTCCCCCTGACGCTCCATCTCCCGGAAACGGCGCTTGACTATCCGATCCTCCAGCGAATGGAACGAGATGACCGCCAACCGGCCGCCGGGCTCCAGACTGCCGACCAGCTTCGGCAGCGTCTCCGTCAGGTTGCCCAGTTCATCGTTCACGGCGATGCGTAGCGCCTGGAAGACCCGCGTCGCGGGGTGGACCCGGCCGCGACGGTATGAGGCCGGCACCGCCTCCGTCACCACCTCAGCGAGATCCAGGGTGCCGACGATCCTCCGCTTCCGACGTGCCTTGACGATGGCCGCGGCTATCCGGGGCGCGTACCTCTCTTCGCCGTACCTGCGGAACAGGCTCGCCAGGCCTGCGGCGTCGGTGCCGTTGACGATGGCCGCCGCCGTCAGCTCCTGACGTCGGTCGTACCTCATGTCCAGCGGCCCGTCGGCCCGGAAACTGAAGCCACGCGCCGGATCGTCTATCTCCATCGATGAGAACCCGAGATCCAGAAGTGCCGCATGAATCGGCCCGAAAGAAAGGGAGAGGAGGACCCCCTCGAAATCCCGGTAATTCCCGCGGACAAGCATGACACGGGAACCGAAACGTTCGAGGTTTCTTCGGGCCGCTTCGAGCGCCGCTTCATCGAGATCCAGGCCGAGCAACCGGCCGTCCGGGGCGGTCCTTTCGAGGATCGCCGCGGCGTGGCCGCCGCCGCCAACCGTACAGTCGACGACGTTCTCGCCCGGTCCGGGATCCAGGGCGTCGACGGTCTCGTTCAAAAGGACGGGCAGGTGTTCAGGAAGATCGGCGGACGACATAGGACAGTCGACAGGTCACACTCCGAGCTCCCCCATCCTTTCCGCGATCTCATTGGACTTCTTCTCGGTCTTGGCCTTGTACTTCTCCCAGGACGTCCGATCCCACACCTCCAACCGGTCGTAAAGTCCGGCTATCGCCACCTCCTTGTCGATCCGGGCGTAACGTCGGAGGTATTCCGGCAGCATCACCCGACCCTGTCGGTCGGTCTTCACGTCCATGGCGCCGGCCAGCATCAAGCGCGAAAAGGCCCGG
The DNA here is from genome assembly GCA_001303185.1 of Parcubacteria bacterium SG8_24. Classification (GTDB taxonomy): domain Bacteria; phylum Patescibacteriota; class Patescibacteriia; order SG8-24; family SG8-24; genus SG8-24. The sequence goes on along the minus strand of LJNP01000032.1, from coordinate 8,231 downwards.
TTATCGGACTTGCTGAAGGAAAGGGCGGCCAGCTTCTGCGCCAGACTTTTCCAGTCCTGTCTGGTGAAGATGAAGAGGCAGTTATCGAAGCCGCGAGTGACCACAGCGCCGCCGGAAAGACTCTTACGGAACTTGGCGGGTATGGCCATCCTCCCCTTGCCGTCGACATTATGCTGGTACTCTCCGATGAACATGACCGCAGCCGTGAAAGGTCGGGTCTGAGGTCGGGGCGGCCTTATCGGACCAAGTTATCCCCACCTTTCCCCACTTTTCACCACCATACTTTCAGTATACACCATCTGAACCCACACAACAACACTCGACCCCGCCGGATAAGCCGGAAACAAAAAACGGACGGCTGGCCGTCCGAGGAGTTCAGGCAAGACGGGATCGCTCAGGATATCCGGAACGATCCCGTGAACAGTCCGTACCAGACCAGGGCGGCCAAGACGAACTGTAGGGTCAGCCAGAGGGCCCGAGGACGTTCGATACGGAAATGGTTGTGTATCCATTTGTGGAACCGGCCGAGGCCCCGCAACATCCGCCGATCCGACAGCAGTTCCAGGCCCCATAATACGTCAGGTAGGACAGCGCCGACGACGGCAGCGGCCACGACCGACAGCTGCCCGGCCCGAGGCAGGAAAGCCAGGACGATGGACATCGCGATCAGGCCGTCCAAAGCGGCGACGGCAGCGACCCGACCCGGTTCGTTGCCGCGCTTAGCCCATCGACCGACGAACTCGTCGCCGTGGGGGATGGCATCAGCCGCGTAATGTGAGGCCAACCCCAAGACGAAAGCGCCGACCGGTGACGCGGTGACCGAGGCGACTGCCAGACCTATGGCGGTATGACCTACCAGGAACATGGGTAAAATTCATGACCGAGGACGCGTCCGGACCGATGAACGACTCTTTCGCGGCGCGGCGATGAAGGCCTGTCCCCTCCTCTGCCGATGATAGGACAAGGCGAACCGGTGTGCCTCATCACGCACCCTGACGAACAGCGGCCGGAAAGCGTGGACCAGTCGGGTCAATTCATGATCGGACTTATCATACACCAGTTCATCCTTCTTGCGGTCAGGGCCCTTGGCCAGCCCGACCAACGGGATATCCAGACCGCACTCTTCCAGGACCCGCTTGGCCGCATTGAGTTGGCCGCGACCGCCGTCGACCAGGATGATATCGGGGGCGGGCCAGCTGTCCTGGCCGTCGGTACCGGAATGGCCGAACCGCCGACGCAGCACCTCGGCCATCATCGTCGTATCGTCCGGACCGGCGACCGTCCTGATCAGGAACTTCCGGTACATCTTCTTGGCCGGTTCCCCATCCAGGAACACGACCATGCTGCCCACGGCCTCCTGCCCGCCGGTATTGGAGATATCATAACCCTCGATCCTACCGAAGGGATCGATCTGCCGTCCGGCCGAGATATCCTCCCCTTTCAGTACGGCCATGTCCTTGACGTGCTGCAACGCGTGTATCCGATCCCGCAACGCCGCCGCTTCCTCGAAGCGCTCCGACCAGGCGGCCCGCTCCATCTCCCGTTCCATCTCCCTGATGACCTCAGACCGACGGCCGTCGAAATAACGCATCAGGGAGCGGATGATCTTCCGGTACTGTCGCGGCGTTATCTCTCCGGTACAGACGCCGGGGCACTTGCCCAAATGACGATAGAAACAGGGGCGCCGCCTGCCCGGCTTGCAGGTAGTCCAAGGGAACGGTCGGCGCAGGGCGTCAAGCGCCGCCTGGACCGAAGCCGCGGACAGGAACGGCCCGAAGACCTTGAGGAAGCCTTTCTTGGGCATCCTCACCAACTCGTGCCCTCTCACCAACACCGGCTGCGGATAGTCTTCCCGGGTGAACGCCAAGAAGACGCGGCTCTTGTCGTCCTTCTCGCGCACGTTGAACGGGGGCTGATGCTTCTTGATGAGCCGGGACTCCAACAGCAGCGCCTCGATGGCCGTGGGCGTAGGTCTCAGGTCGACCGCGGCCGCTCGGCGGATCATGACGGCGATTCTCGCGTCCGCCGGCCGCTGGAAATAGCTGCGTACGCGAGTACGCAAAGAGGTGGCCTTGCCTATATACAGGATCTTCCCTGCCGCGTCCTTGAAAAGATAGACGCCGGGCTGCGTCGGGAGTTCGCCTCCCTGTATCTCGATTTCGGGTGGGGTAGTCATACCGGTATCTGTCGGACCGTTGATTATGCCACGATTCCGGTCGGTTTTCAATATCGGTCATGGACGGAGGTCGTCCGGCCTAGGCCGGACCGTTGACACGATCGTCTTTTTCGGGTTAATCTTGCCTGTCCCTTGGGGACGGAAAAGGAGCCGCGCATGGAGCCGCTGATCCAGACTCTGGTAGCAGCGGCCCCGACGGCGGCCGCATTATCGCTGCCGACATTCCTGCTCTCCCTCTACCTCGTCCTGAGCGTCAGGCGCCGCCGACGGCTACGGCTGGAGGCGCGACGCCGCGCCCGGATACTGGTCTCGAAGATCCGGATGGGCAGCATCTCCCGCGACCTGAAGGTCCGGGGGGCCGTACCTTCCCAAGTCATCGAACTCCGGCGTCTGGTGCGTCGGGACGGCCTGGCCCTCAGCGAGCTGGGGACCAGCGAGCGGGATCTGCGCATGAGACAATCCCGGGCCCAAGAGAATCCGGATGACATCCGCCGTCAATCGGCCCTGATCGATTATCTGATGAAGGATATGGGTCATCTGACCGGCGGCCGACCGCCTCCGGACGGTCCGACCGGACCGATCCTGATGACGGCCTATTCGGACCCGTCTAACGCCTCACCGGAAGAGGGCCGGATGGTCAAGGAGCCGTCCGACGGCGACGCCGGAATCCCCGGGGAGGAAGAGGAGATCATCGTCATCGTCGTGGACCAGGAGGATGACGACGACGACGGTGAAGTGCTCTGTGTCATGCATCTCGGCGACGGGCCGGATGAGACGCCCGCCGCGGACCCGCCGGACGAGACCCGCCGGCCGGCAGTGCGACGAGAAGCCTTGCCGACGGAAATCAGGGAAATGGAGGACGGGCAGCTTCACGCCCTTCTCGACAGCGGATTCGCCAAACTGATCCGCGAATGAACCGACGCGCGGTCTGAGACCGCGCGTCTTTTTCATTTCAATGACTCCTTTAGATATCGCGCGGTATGGCCGTCTCCGTATCTGGCCACCTCTTCCGGAGTGCCCAGGGCGACCAGTCGGCCGCCGCCGTCGCCGCCCTCAGGACCGAGATCGAGGACATGATCGGCCGACTTGATCACGTCCAGATTATGCTCGATGACGATGACGGAATTGCCCCGCTCCACCAAGGCGTGCAGCACCTCGAGCAACCGACGGATATCCTCGAAATGCAGCCCGGTGGTCGGTTCGTCCAGGATATAAAGTGACTTGCCGAGCGGCTGTTTGGCCAGTTCATTGCTGAGTTTGACCCGCTGGGCCTCACCGCCGGATAGGGTGGTGGCCGATTGACCCAGCTCCAGATACCCCAGACCCACCTTCTGAAGGACGCTCAATTTGTCATGGACCAGAGGTATCTCCCGGAAGAATTCGGTGGCGTCGTCCACGGTCATGGTCAGTATGTCGTGGATGCTCTTGCCCCGATAACGGACCTCGAGCGTCTCCCGATCGAACCGCCGACCGCCACAGACGTCGCAGGTCACGTGCACTGTAGGCAGGAAATGCATCTCGATGGCGATCGTCCCGTTACCCTGACAGTTCTCGCAACGTCCGCCCGGGACATTGAAGCTGAAACGTCCGGGCCGGTAACCGCGCAGCCGAGCCTCTTCAGTCGCGGCGAACATCTCCCTGATGGGAGTGAAGGCTCCGGTATAGGTCGCCGGATTGGAACGCGGCGTACGTCCGATGGGCGACTGGTCCACCATGACCACCTTATGGAGATGGCGGATACCCTCGATCGACCGGTGCTCCCCCACCTGATGTTTGGCGCCGGACAGCCGGTTAGCCAACGCCTTATAGAGCACCTCGTAGATCAGCGTGCTCTTGCCGGATCCCGATACGCCGGTCACGCAGACCAGCCGACGCAGCGGTATCTCCACGTCGATGTTCTTGAGGTTATTGGCCTTGGCGCCGAGTATCTTGAGCGCGTCCCGCCCCCTGGTCCGTCGGGTGACCGGCGTGGGGATGCGCCGCTCGCCCTGCAGGTACTGGATGGTCAACGAATCCCGATCGGCGAAGACGTCCGGGGTCGGTCCCGCCAACACGATATGGCCGCCCTGCTTGCCGGCGCCCGGACCGAAATCGACCAGATGATCGGCCGCCAAGATGGTGTTCTCGTCATGTTCGACGACGATGATCGTATTGCCGATGTCGCGAAGTTCCTGGAGGGTCCGAAGCAGTTTCTCGTTGTCCCGCTGATGCAGGCCGATCGACGGCTCGTCAAGCACGTAAAGCGCCCCCACCAGACGCGATCCGATCTGCGAAGCCAGCCTGATCCGCTGGGCCTCGCCGCCGGACAGGGTCCCCGCCCGGCGATCCAGGGTGATGTAATGCAGACCTACGTCGTCCAGGAACCTCAGGCGGCCGGTGATCTCCCGCATCACGCTCTCCGAAATCTCGGCCTGCCGGCCTGCCAGTTCCAGACCCCCAAGGAAATCCAGGGCCTGACCGATCGGTAGGGCCGTCAGCTCCACGATATTCCGGCCGCCGACGAGCACATTAAGGCTCTCCTCCCGCAACCGCGCACCCTGACACGCCGGACAGGTCTCGGTGGAAAAGAGGTGCTTGACACCCAGGCCGTGACAGGACGGACAGGCGCCGTAAGGGCTGTTGAAGGAGAAGAGGCGGGGCTCGATTTCCGGGAAGGAGAAACCGCAGTCCGGACAGCTGTATCGACTCGAATACAGACGCTCGGTCTTATCCCCGAAAAGCGCCCCGACCAGACCGTGTCCGTATTCCATGGCCGTCTCCACCGCTTCGCCGTATCGGGCCATCAGTTCCTTGCCTCCCGCCTCGACGTCGCTTTTGGTCAGGACATCCACGACCAGGTCGATGGAGTGCTTACGGTTCCGGTCCAGGACCAACCGATTCCTGAGCGAGCGCATCCGGCCGTCGACACGGACCGTCGAGAATCCCGCATTGTAGAGATCGTAAAGCAGCTGATGGTATTCGCCCTTACGCCCGCGGACCGCCGGCGCCAGGATATAGGTATCGGCCGGCCTCTTCTTGGTGCCGGTACCCTTAGTGGTGCCGGTCCCATAGGACTGGAGCGCCTGAGCGGCGATGGTATCGACCATCTCCTCGGCGGTCATCTTTTTTATCCCGGTCGAGCAGCTGGGACAGCGGGGCTCACCGACCCGGGCATAGAGGACCCGCAGGTAATCGTAGATCTCCGTGATCGTGGCCACCGTGGAACGGGGGTTGGCCGAATGGGCCTTCTGGTCGATCGAGATGGCCGGCGACAGACCCTCGATCTCGTCCACGTCCGGCTTGCGCATCTGTCCCAGGAACTGCCGGGCGTAGGCTGACAGCGATTCGACGTAACGACGCTGACCCTCGGCGAAGATGGTATCGAACGCCAAAGAGGACTTTCCGGAACCGGAAAGTCCGGTGAAGACGATGAGTCTGTTGCGCGGCAGGCTCAGGGAGACGTTCTTGAGGTTATGTTCCCTGGCCCCGCGTATCTCTATGGTCTCTTGCATGACGGTATTGCGGATAGATATCGGCTGTAGTATTTTTGACTATTCGATCATTTACATGCGGAACGGGCGCACTATCGTGCCCGGGGAGGTTATCATGACAGGCGTGGATATCGACCTGGAAAAGACCCTCGCGGTGACCCCGCAGCTCATCTCCGGCATCCGGGAGGCCAAGCGGCTGGTCGACGAGCCGTCCTTCGAGATCGGACGCGTCGCCCGCCTGATCGCCGGCGGCCGGGAACTGGTCGACGAAGTGATCGAGTTCCCGGTCTGTACCGACCGGACCGATACCGGCATCTCCCGCCAGAGCATCAGCATGACTCTCGACGAACTGACTCCGCTCTTGGGGCGGCTGATGGTGCTCCTGCGCCGTCGCGAGTCGCCGGAAGACGATCTGAAGGAGCAGGTACGCCGGGTATACGTGACGACGGCCATCACCCTGAATCAGCTGCTGGCGACGTCGACCATCAAGTCGGCGCTGGGGGAGAAGACGCGGTGACGGCAACCGATCCCCGCAGCCTGTCGACACGGCAGCTCCTCCGGGAACTCAACGAGCTGCAGTCACGCTTCGACGGATCGGCCCTGAGCGGCGAGGACCCGACGGCGATCTTCGTGCGGCACCTGAGGATAACGCACGAACTCCGGCGTCGCGGCCTCTCCGGACTGCAGATCGAGTGGTCCAGGCGGAACCTGGACTGAAGCCGGACCCCTACCTACGGGGTCCTTTTGTTTTCCGGCGCGGACCGGCGGGACCTTCCTTCGATCCCCTCTTCAGGGCCTTGATCTCGTCACGCAGGACCGCCGCCAGCTCGAACTCCAGATCACGGGCCGCCTCTCTCATCTGCCCCTCCTTCTCGGCGATCACCTTCTCGACGTCAACCCCGCCCGGCAGCATCTCCAGCTCGAGGATCCTCTCGACCTTCCGGGCGCGCTCCCGGTCGATGTTCTCCATGATGTCCTTGATCGCCTTATCGACGGTCTGAGGAGTGATGCCGTGACGCCGGTTGTGTTCGACCTGTCTCTGCCGCCGCCGCGTCGTCTCGCCGACGGCCCGCTCCATCGATCCGGTGATCTCGTCGGCATAGAGCACGACCTCGCCCCGCACGTTCCGCGCCGCCCGACCCATGGTCTGGATCAGCGACGTCTCGCTGCGGAGGAACCCCTCTTTGTCGGCATCAAGGATGGCCACCAGCGTCACTTCGGGCAGATCCAGGCCCTCACGCAACAGGTTGACACCGACCAGCATGTCGTACTGGCCGCGCCGGAAATCGCTCAATATCCTCACTCGCTCGATCGTATCTATATCGCTGTGCAGATAAGCTACCTTCATCCCCTTCTCCCGCAGGTGGTCGGTCAGGTCCTCGGCCATCTTCTTGGTGAGCGTGGTCACCAGGACGCGCTCACCGCGTCCCACATGGCGCTTGGCCCGTTCCAGCAGGTCCTCGATCTGCCCGGGGCTACCGTCTTGACCCGTGACCGGCGCCACGGTCACCTGCGGGTCGACCAAGCCGGTCGGACGGATGACCTGTTCCACGACGGCCCCGGACACCCGCCGCTCGAACGGGCCCGGGGTGGCCGAGACGAACACCGCCTGCGGCACTTTGGCCAGGAACTCATCGAACTTGAGCGGTCGATTGTCGGCCGCCGAGGGCAACCTGAATCCGTATTCGATGAGCGTCCGCTTGCGGGCGGCGTCACCGTTGTACATCCCCTGCAGCTGCGGCACCGTCACGTGAGACTCGTCGATGAACACCAGGAAATCCTCGGGGAAATAGTCCAGCAGCGTGGCCGGAGGTTCGCCGGGACCGCGACCGGACAGGGGCCGAGAATAGTTCTCGATACCGTTGCAGTAACCCACTTCCCGCAACATCGCCATATCGAAATTGGTGCGCCGCTCCAGACGTTCCGCCTCAAGCAACTTGCCTTCCCTGACGAAATGATCAAGCCGTTCCTTGAGTTCCTGGCGGATGAGGCCGATGGCCCGTTCCCGCTCCGGACCGGGAGTGATGAAATGCTTGGCCGGGAAGACCCAGATCTCTTCAGGCGATTCCAGGGTCTTCCGGGTCACGGGGTCGAGGCGGGTCAGGCGGCTCAGGCGCTGGTTCCGCAATTCGATGCGCCAGATGGTCTCCTCACCGACCGGCATCAGCTCCAGCACGTCGCCCCGAGCCCGAAAGTGGCCACGGCTGAGGTCGGCCCCCGTCCGCTCGAAGTGCATCTGCACCAGATGGCGGATCAGGTCGCCTCGGGTGATCGTCTGGCCCAGCTGCAGGCGGAGATGCATCTTCTCATATTCCCCGGGAGAACCGAGGCCGTAGATGCAGGAGACCGACGCTACCACCACGACATCGCGCCGGGTGAGCAGCGCCTGCGTGGTGGCATGACGAAGCCGGTCGATCTCGTCGTTAATCATCGCCTCCTTCTCGATGAAGGTGTCGGTCGGCGGCAGATAGGCCTCCGGCTGATAGTAGTCGTAATAGGAGACGAAATACTCCACGGAATTCTTCGGGAAGACCTCGCGGAACTCGTTACAGAGCTGGGCGGCCAAAGTCTTGTTATGGGCGATC
>LJNP01000031.1 GCA_001303185.1 Parcubacteria bacterium SG8_24 | reverse complement strand
CCTCGCGGATCGCTTCGCCGGGAGGGAACTCCTCGGTCAGCGGATTGATCTTCACCCCCCGCTTGACCATCTCATAATGCAGGTGAGGGCCGGTGGACAGGCCGGTCGACCCGACGTAACCGATGACATCGCCCTGTTTGACCTTCTGGCCATAGCCGACGGCCACCCGCGACTGATGGCAATAGTTGGTGGTGTAGGTCTCGTTATGCCGGATGCTGACCGTCAGGCCGTAGGCGCCTTTCCAGCCGGCATAGACCACCGTGCCGTCACCGACCGACCTGATAGGCGTGCCGGTCGGCGTGGCGTAATCGATCGCCCGGTGTCCGGTACTGATGTTGAAGGCCTGGATATACCGCTGCCCCGTGGTGAAACCGGAAGAGATGTACTTGTAGTGCACCGGGGCCTTGAGGAAGATGCGCTGCACCGAATTGCCTTCCTCGTCATAATGTCCGCCTGCCCCGTCATCGCCTTCGAACCAGAAGGCCAGATGCTCTGTACCGTCGTTGACGTACTTGGCGGCCAGCACCCGTCCCGGCATGACATATTCGCCTCCCAGATACCTCTCCTCATGGATGAACCTGAAGCTGTCGCCCTGACGGACGTCCAGGGCGAAATCGACGTCCCACTGGAATACCTCGGCCAGGGCGATGATCGCCCGTTCGTCCAGGCCCTGGGTCAATCCGGCCAGATACAGCGAGGACTCGACGGTCCCTTCCGAGACCTTCCGCCGCACCTCATAGGGTATGTCGCGCCGTTCCGCCTGCCAGGTCGCGCAACCGCCATCGCCGCAATCTGAACCGTTGACGTGCAGCATCTCCTCAGTGCCGATCCGATAGACGAGCTTGTGCAGCTGGCCCGTCTCACGGTCATAGAGCAGGCCGATCTTGCGTCCGACCAGTATCTTGGTCAGGTCATAAGTCTCCCCGGCCGCCGCGAAAATAGCCGCCGAGGTCGCCGCGTCGAGGCCGACCTCTTCCATCAGCAGACCGAAGGTCGAACCGGTCCTGACCTCGACATCCCGCCTCTCCAGGGGCGGCTCCGGAACCGGGACCGATTCCCCCGTCTCCGCCGGGATGGCGCTGGCCCGGGTGAACCAGATAAGCCCGATGACGACTGTCGCTACAGGCAGCAGGCCGGCCCATAGGATAAGCCGGCGCAACCGGCGATACTGTCGATACCGGTCGCGCTTGGCCGGGAATCCGTAATAAGCCCTCCTGTCTTCGATATCCATAGACTATACGGTGCTACGACGCCGCAATTTTGTAAACTCCCTCACCAAAAGGGTCTCTCCCGGATCCGGCGGGCAGGAACGGCCGGATCATCATGTGTCCGGACAGAGGGGTACCGGACATGCTGGACCGCATCCGGCTGATGGGCGATAATCCCCGATATGAATCGACGAAACCTTATCGTCTATGCCGGAGCTGCCTGAAGTAGAGACAGTCCGCCGACAACTGGACAGGGCGATCAGGGGCGCCATGGTCAAGGAGGTCGTGGTCCGGTTCGGGGATCGCCTGCAGCCCTCGCCTGCGCGGTTCAAGAGACTGATGCGAGGACGTACGGTCATCTCCGTGGAGCGCCGGGCCAAACTCCTCCGACTGCGTCTCTCGGGTGGATGGAACCTGTTCGTGCACCTTAAGATGACCGGCCGCCTGCTGCTGAAGAGGTCCGGCAGCATACCGACCAAACATACGCACCTCGTCTTCCGGCTCTCCGGCCGCCGTGAACTCCACTGGGAAGACGTCCGTAAGTTCGGGTATATGAAAGCCCTGCCTGACGCGCAGGCCGAGACCTGGCTGGCCGGACAGGATTTCGGACCGGAGCCGCTCCGCACCGGCTTCACCTGGCGATCTTTCGCCATGTGCCTGCGCAACCATCCCAAGGCGCAGATCAAGCCGCTGTTGCTCAGACAGGACTGCATCGCCGGCATCGGCAATATCTACGCCACGGAGGCGCTGTGGTCCGCCCGGATACATCCGTTGAGACGCGTCGAGCGGCTGTCGGACAAGGACCTCCGGCGGCTCCACCGGGCGGTGACTTCAGTGCTGAGACGGGCAGTCAAGGCCGGCGGCACCTCAGCAGACGATTACCTGGATATCTTCGGGGAAGAGGGCGGTTTCGTCCCTCAACTCAAGGTCTACGGACGTGAGGGGCGAAAATGCCGCCGATGTCGAGGCTTGCTGCGCAAGATGCGTATCGGCGGCCGAGGCACGGTGATCTGTCCGACCTGCCAAAAAAAAGGCTGAAGATACGAGAATAAAGAACCCGCCATACGGCGGGTTTGGCCTGTCCGGCGCCAGTTATCGGCACCGACGATGAGGCTGAAGGTGACGGCCGGGAAGACGAGCGGGCCGCGGAATTCAGGTTTCTGATGCCGGACGGAGAAACCATTCCTCGGCCAGAAGGCCGAACTCGACCTCATCGACGAACCTGCCTTCATGCCACCACCTCTTCCGTCGCCGACCCTCTTCACGATAGCCGCTCTTGAGCAGGCAGCGGATCGACGGTGTGTTTCCGTCTATGACCGAAGAGCCGACGCGGTGCAGGCCGAGGTCGGTGAAGGCGTAGCCGAGCAGCAGCTCCTTGGCCTCATGGCCCAGACCCTGACCGCGGCAATCGGCCTCGCCGATGATCATGCCGGTCTGGGCACAGCGGTGCGGCCAGTCGATCCGGTGCAGACCGATATTACCGATATGCCGCTCCCCGTCCTTAAGCACTATGGCCAACAGGATGTCTGAGGAGCGGTCACGCGACCGGAACCATTCGGCTTCTTCGACGGCATCAAGAGGGTAGCGCCTCTTGAGGAAACGCCTCGCCTCGGGATTGTTGAGCCACCGCCGGCACCGCTCCAGATCCGACTCCTCCAGGGGCCGAAGGGACAACCGCTCACCGGAAAGGAACACCGGTCTATCCGCCTTCTCTGACATGACAATGACCTTTCTCCCGACCGAAAACATAAGACCCTGCCGGCCGGGCAGGGTCTGTCTTGCCGTATGCCTGATGAGCTCACACTTCCGGCAACACGAACCCTGCCTGTCCGCCATGATCCGACAGGTCGGTCCCGATGAACATCTTGTATGAGACTCGGTTATGCATAAGTGTGATTTCCGGTGCGCGACACCTTATCACGCGGACCGGATATGTCAAGCCGTCGTCCCGGCACCGGTATCTCGCTGCAGCAACCCGATGACGTTACCCTCCGTATCGGCACAGTAGGCCAGCCAGCCCAGACCGGGTACGGCCGTCGTCTCCAGGACCAACGCGCCCCCGGCAGCCGTGACCCGACCCACGTACTCGTCGACCGAAGGCACTTCGACCGTACAGCGGAAGCCGTTAAGGGGCATATCCAGTCCGGGGGGCGGTCCGGGCCGGCGGGACAGGCCGCCATCGATGCCCGGCTCCCCGGCGCCCCCGGTATTGACGGTCCAATAATCCACCCCGGTGCCCGGCCACTTATCGAAACGCCAACCGAATACGGTGCCGTAGAAATTCATCGCCCGCTCGGGATCGGCGGCCTGCATCTCGAACAATATGGGACGTAACATAGGTCTTCAGTGATGATGATATCGGGGCCGCCGCAGGTACCGGCGACCCGAGTGAAGGATAGCCCAATCGGAACGCTACGCCAACAGAAAAAGACCGCGCCCATACGGGGCGCGGTATCCTGGCGGCGCATTGCGATGTCCTGAAGACCTAGAGACGCGCCCTGCGGCGACGGAACTCTTCCGCCAGATCGTCCAGATTGAGGCGGCCGGCTGCCTCGATCGCGTCCGCGTACTCGGTTCCCATCTCGTACAGGGCGCGGTCCGCCCCGGGCAAGAAGCGCCGTAGGGTCTCGATGAAATCCCAGCCGCCGCCCCAATAGTCTTCGAAGGCCTCATCGCGGGTCCGACCGGAGGGTCTGCCGCCTATCCAGTCGGCCATCCAGCAGAGACGGTCCAGGATCTTGGCCTGAGGATAGCTGGCGCAGGTCCGGGTGAGCCGCTGCCGCTCCGCTTCGTCCAGACAACCGAGTCGCGGCGCCATGATCCGCCTCATCTTGCAGGCGATCACCTCGGTCACGGACTCATTGAGGCCGCTGTAGACCTGTCGGTCGTCCGAGAAGAGACCTAGGCCTGATCGCAGCGGTTCCACCGCGACGTCCCGACCGCCGCCGCCGGACGGCCGGCAGACCGCCTGAAGCACGGAGTATCCGGAAAGGTGGACCAGCTCGTGAGTGATGACGGTCGCGACGATCACCGGATCGTGATATCTCGGCAGGTAGATGTGGCCGTAAGTGGAATTGCCGCCGCCGCCGGAGATGGAGACGTCGTATTCCTCCTGGTCCAGGATATGGATCCGCCCGACCGACACTTCGACCGCGGGAAACCCGTATCCCCCGCGCAAACCATCCAGTGCCGCCAGACCTTCGAGGATCAGCTCCTGCTCCGCCTCGGTCTTACGTAGTTCCGAACGGCAAAGCAGGGCCTGTGACGCTTCGGACAATATGTTCTCGATGATACCGAACCGCTCCTCGGGGCGGCAGCCGGACACCCGTATCTCGTCGAACCATCTTTCGGCCAGGATCGCACCGCCATGGTCTTCAGGCATCTCGCGACCTCCTATATCAAAGGGCTCCTATCTTCACGAAAACTGATGATAACCGCTGACCGGCCGCCCGTCAATCGGTGCCGCGCCATACAGAAAACGCCCGGCCGATGCCGGGCGGCAGTCGATCGGCATGAAACTATTTACCCTTATCGACGTCTTTCCCCCGGTTCTTGAGCCTCTGCAAGGTCGCTGCCATCAGATCACGGACGATCCTATCACCCACCTCGTGCAGCCGATCGACGATCTTCCTCTCTATACGCCCCTTCTCCGTCCGGCCCTTGGCTTTCTCGTAGGCCGTCCGGAGCTCCCCGATCTCCGCGCCGACGTTAACGGTCAGATAGATGCCCCAGGCGCTCATGCTGTCAGTGAATTCAGTCAGCTCGTCAGCGGTGATGTCAGGCATGGCCGCGGCCTCCTCTATCTCCATCACCGATTCCGCCGTCAGTTTGATCTGATTCCGGTCAGCCGCGATCTCGGCCGCCACATTGCCCAGCCCGGCGGTCAGATGCAGGCGCAGCGGCGGCGTGTTCGGAGAGAGCCGCTCCTCCCCCTCATAGACGGCTACCGGGATGATCCGGCCCTTTACCTCCTTGGCCAGGACGACCAGGCGACCGTCATCCGACAGGTGCAGACGCTCGCCGATCCCGTCAGCCTGGGCCGCCTTCCGGTATTCGGCCGCGATGTCGATCCCGGCCCGACGACAGGCCTGGATGATATCGAATACGGTGGAGACGCCTTCGGGAGCGCTATAGAGGACCTGAAATTCGGTCGCATATCTCGAACGCAGGATCCTGTCCGCCTCCCCTTCCCCCGCTTTGCCTATCTTGGCGGCCAGCGCCTGCCTGATCTTTTCCGGCTGACCCTTGAAATACGCTTCGGCCAGAACCTTGGTGCCGACCAGACGCTCCAGCAGGTAGGCGGAAGCGAACTCGCCCCCGGCATAACCCTGACTCTCCGGTCGGTGACCCAGCTTTTCGGAAATCCGTACCGCCAGAAGCTCGGTCAGACCCTCATTGAGGCTCCGCGACACCCCGCCCCTCTCCAGTTCGGCGAAATGCTCCAAGGTACTGTCATCCTCCCCGTCAGGGGTAGTCAGGACGTGGTTCTTCTCGTGGACCATCGTACTGAAAAGTTTGCCGGTATCTATCTGATCCCCCTTCATCAGCCGGGAGGCCCGTATGGCTATCCGACCCTTCAGGTGGACGGCGACGGTGGTGCCGGTTAGATGACCGATCCATTTCCTGTCCGGCGGAACTTCACCGCCTTGCATCGCCTCGATCTCCGCATCCGACAGGACGATGATCTCCTTCCAACCTCGGGCATCCAGGACAGCAGGATCCACTCCGGCCATCTCAGCGATCGCCAGATTCATCTTCTGCTCGTCGAAATCACCGATCACCCCCGCCAACCTGTCTACGTTCATGCGACCGAGCTGCTCCATGAGGGCCTCGTTCCTGAACATCGCCTCAATGGCCTGACTTCGCACCCGGCGCGATCTCACCTCCGGTGTCTGCACCACCTCTTCGATCCGCGGCCGCTCCACGGGTGGTCGGACGGCGGCGCAGGCCTCGGTGAAACTTGCGGCAGCCAGAAGTACCGCGGCCAAAACCTTACCTCGACCGACTTCGGCCAAGCGGGTCATCAGCCCCTTGAGGCGGCCCTGTGCCCTTCGCGAAATCCGCCCCGTCTCCTGCCTCACCCCCTTCAGCTCATCGACCAGCCCTTTCAGCTCCTGATCCTTCTCAGCCACTTCCGGCGGGATGCCGGAGCCGTCAACGATCTCCAGAAGCCGCCCGATCGTCTCGGCGTCGAACTTCAGGGTCTCGGCATCTATCCGCCCCTCCAACTCGGCGCCCTGCTCAACCAACGACTCCGGAGACAACTCAGACGCTAACTCCTTCTCGTCCGGCCTCCCGCTTTCGACCGATCGCGGGATATCCTGCCTACCCATTTCCTTCATATCTTGTCTTCCGGTTCCGGATACCGGATATCCTTGGACTTCCGGCCGTCCATGATTTCATCAACCCGCTGCGCTATCGCCGCCAATATCCGGCCGCGCCTCTTCTTGAGTTCGGTCATCTCAGCAGTAAAATCATCACCGATCACCTTGAGATCGTCGGCGATACCTGACTGATCATCGGTCTGTCCTGTCTGAGATCCGGTCATAGTATACGGAAATCATTTCATCTCAACAGCTTAGTCTCGCGGCCGGCTGAGAGCAAGCCGGACGGTCCGTGACAAAAAGACCGCCCGGGTCCGGGCGGTCCGGTCGTATCAGGGTTGGGGACGGAAGTGAAAGCGGCCAGTGACGACCCGTAGCAGCAGCGGGGTCAGGACGGTGGTGACCACCGAAAGTAAGGTAATGGCCGTGACCACTCTGGGGCCGATTATACCCACCGTGGACGCCGCATAGACGGCAGCCAGGGTCGTGGTGAGCTGCGGCAGGGAAACGATGCCGAAGAAAGAGGCGTACCGCGACTCCAGACCGGCCAGCCGTGCGCCGATGTATCCGCCTCCGGCCTTGGCCACGAAGAAAGACAGGATCAGGGCACCGACGAAGACGCTGGTCAGATCCGGGGTCAGCAGGATGCCGAGATCCATCTCCATGCCGACGATGAAGAAAAAGACCGGCACGAACAGACCGTAGCCGAGGGTGTGCAGCTTGCCGATGATCTCCCCTGAAGTGACCACGTCGGCCAAGAGCAGACCGACCAGGAAAGCGGCCACGATCGGATGGACCCCCAGGAAAGAGAAGAATATAAGCACGGCTATGGTCAGGACGATCACGAAGCGCAGCTGGCTCTCATACCTGGTCTGGCCGGCCGAAGCGCTGCTGCTGAAGAACCGGCGGGCCAGCCGCGGAACGACCCGTCGGATGAACAGGAAGGAAATGATCAGGGCGACGAAATACTGTGGTAGCGGCAGGTCGGTGATCGGACTGATGCTCTGGAAGACGATGGCCAGCAGAAAGAGACTGACGATATCCTCGACCACCACCGCGGCGATCATGATCTGACCATCCTCCTCCTTCAGGATAAAGGACCTGATGGTGGGAATGACGATGGCTACGGAAGAGGAGATGAAGACTGTGCCCACCACCAGCGAAGGCAGCAGCCCGAAACCGAAGGCCAGCGAAAGCAGTGCGCCGGCCAGGAAAGGTATGCCGCCGTTGGCCAGGGCCAGGGTGGCGATCTTCCGCTTGGAATGCTGAAGCGTCCCGACGTCGGTCTCCAATCCGGCCAGCAGCATCAGGAAGGTGAAGCCGAGGAAGCCGAAAAACTCGACGACCTCGTTGGAACGGACATAATCCAGACCGTACGGACCGACGATGGCGCCCACCAGGATAAGCGAGGTCACGTAAGGCAGTTTGAGCCGGCGAAACAGCTCCGGAGCCACCAGACCGAAAAAGAGTATGGGGAGCAGTATGAGTAGCGTGCTTTCGGCGTAGGGCATAGGGATTCGTCAGCGGATACCGGAACCGGATCAGGTCACGGTCTCCCCCAATTTGGCACCGACGAAGATTATGTAAGCGATGATCAGGAAAGCGGCTTCACGGCGGCTCAGGAGCAACCGGCTCCACAACACGGCTACGACCAACAGGGTGAGGATGATGAGCATGACCACGTCCATGTACAGCAGGCTTGCTGACATGACCAGTCCGGAGACCGCGGCAGCGGCCCCGAGAGTGAAGATGATGTCGAAGATGGTGCTGCCGATGAGGTTGCCGACGGCCATCTCCCCCTGTCCCAGGCGCACTGCAGCTACCGAAGTGGCGAATTCCGGGAGGCTGGTGCCCAGACCGATGATCAGGGCGCCGACCACTGACTGGGCCACGCCCCACTGCTGACTCAGGGTCAGGGCGTGAGTTACGGTCATGTCAGCGGAGAAGCCCAGAAGCGTCAGGCCGCCGACCAGCGATAGGGTGGCCCGCAATAGGTCGGTCTTCGGACGCAGCCGGATCTTCTCGCGTATCTTCTCCTCACGGAACAGCGTCGCGAAATAGACCAGATAGACGATCAGCAGCAGCAGCCCGTCGATGCGCGTCAGGGCCCCGTCATAGCCCAGCATGAACAGGAGCACCGCCCCGATGACCAGCATCGCCCCATCCCGGGCCAGCTTGCGGCGGGTGATCGTCAGGGCCGCGAACAGTCCGGTTATGCCGAGCATCAATCCGGCCTGACCAAAGCTGGAACCGATGGTCTGACCGATGATGAGTCCCGAGGTCTCCACCCCTCGCAAGCGGTTCACCGCGGCGGTCACCACCACGAAAAGTTCCGGCACGTCAGTGCCGATGGCGAGCACGGTCAAACCGATGAAGGCCCGGGACACCCTGAAACGCTCGGCGATATCGAGCGCGCCGCTGATGGCTATCTCTGAGGCCAACCACAGACCGGCAATCCCTAAGAATAGGTAGAATAGCGTCATGGATGACGGGTTATCCCTTTCATTATATCACGAGAGACCGAAATAAGCTTATTTTCGACAAAAAAACGCCCCTTCAGCCGCCAGCCTGTCGAGTCCCACTGTCAGAGAATACCTGACATGATGAGGGCGCCGTAAAGACCGAGTCCGGCCGCAGCGATCTCCCTCTTCCGCGGTAGCCGATCCAGCAGGTCGGAAAAGAAAATGAGCATGAGCAGATGCAGGATCGTAGCCACTAAAATGCCGGCCAGGATCGCCGGAAATATCTCCCAGCCGAGGAAAAGCGGCAGGATGGCGGCGATATCATCGATCAGCGTGATCAGTGACACTATGAAACCGGCCAGTATCAGCCGCAGGAAGCGCCGGGAAGTGACGATGCCGTCACGGAAGGGCCATCTCTCCGGCCGGCTCCGTCTGGACCCGGGAATGAGATCGAGCAGCGTCAACCCGGCCAGCAACAGGATCAATATGCCGACAGCGAAACGCGATACCTCGAACCGCCCCAGGAACCTCGCCGAGATTGCGGCCAAGCTGACCGCTACCACGACTGCCAGGAGATTACCCAAGGCGAAGGCGACCTTGCCGGTCCTGGTCCGGGTGATCGTCGAGATGACCGGCAGCTTGACGATCGTGTCGTCCAGGCTGGCGATGAACTTGACGCCGAAACCCAGCAGGAAGGAATAGAGGATGGCGGAGGATATCATACGGCTCCCGAGTGACGACAGGTCTTCCGGTGACCATTGTACCATCGGTCGGCATGGGGAGTCACGGACATTCTGAGGCTTGACAGGCGGGCCCGCATGCCCTAGGATGGCCGGTCAGCATCAGACGGGTCCAGCCCGCCGATGCCGGCGCCACCGACCACAGGAGGAGCAGATGAAGACCAGACTCTATACCCCTGTCGCGTTCCTTGCCATGACTGCCGTCATCACCCTGATCGGCTCTCCGGCGGCCGCCCAGGATCTCGCCTGGGGCGGCACCCAGCTGCAGACCGTGGTCTCCGGTGAACTGGAGCTTGCCGAACACGTCGGTCTCCGCGGTCAACTGGCCGGATTCTTTGTCCCCCACAACGGGACGACGATTGCCTTCGCCTACGCCGGCCCGACCTTCACGCCGTTGGACAGCGATGACCTCACCCTGTGGGTCTCGCCGCAGCTGGTCGGCGCCCTCGGGTGGTTCGAGAAGGCCGACGGCCTCGGCCCGTCCCTCTGGGTCAGGCTGGACCTGTTCCAGAAGGCCCTGGTCATCTTCCTGGAGGGTGACGTCCTCATCGGCGCCGGTATCGACGAACAGTCCTACTACGGCTATTACGCGTTGGACTGGAACCCGCTCGACTGGCTCAACGCCGGCGGGCAGGTCGAACAGGTCAATCTCGACCTGATTGCCGGACCGCACGTCGGCATCACCAAGGGTCCACTGCACCTCGAGCTGCAGTACTACCTCGGTGAGGGGTTCCACACCATCCGGGTGTTGACCATGCTGAACTTCTGAGACCTCAGAAGACGCCCCGTATCCTCAAGGATACGGGTTTTTCGTCGCCCGATCCACGATTGATTCAGCCGGCAAGATCCCGCCATAACGGCGGGATCTGGCGTCGGCTCTCATTATGGAACACCGGGACGTATCTCAGTCATCACCGAACCAACGACCCAATATCCTCTGCACGAAATCCGCTATCCGGTCCCGCAAGGTCTGCTCCTCTGCCGTATCCAACTCATGCCAGGTGACCAGGTGGTCTACGCGGTCGTCAGCCCTCTCGGTCAGGAACTCGGCCGCGTCATCAGACGTCTTGCCGTTGTCGGCCAGTATCTCCCCCATCTTCTGACCGTCCCGGCGGGCCTGACTTATCTCCTCACGGCTCAGGCCGACGAACTCCTCTATGGCGGCCCGTTGCCCTTCCCGAAAGTCCCGGCGGGCCTGACGCAACTGCTGCCGCTCCTCCTCACTCATCTCCCGAAAATCAGCCCGAAATTCCTGGCGCATCTCGAACGGGACCAGGCCGGACGATCCCATTCCCATACCTCCCCGGCCGAAAATGA
The DNA here is from genome assembly GCA_001303185.1 of Parcubacteria bacterium SG8_24. Lineage (GTDB taxonomy): Bacteria > Patescibacteriota > Patescibacteriia > SG8-24 > SG8-24 > SG8-24. The sequence continues at coordinate 1,754 of LJNP01000031.1, read as the reverse complement.
CGCCCCGGCGGAAACCTTCCCGGAAACCGGAGCAGGCCAAGGTGGCTTCGGCGGTCATCGCCGTCAGGCCGATGACCGTCACCAGTACGGCGAGTATCTTGGTCTTTCTGTTCATATTCTCACCTCCTTTCTGTCCAGGTCGGGAAACCGCTATCCCGGCTCCCTCTCACTGCTTGATACGAGAATCCGACCCGATACCTTTCATCCTCTCCCTAACGATGGCGGACCACAGGGGGCCGATAGGGAAACGCGGGGATATAAAAAAGGGCGAGCTGACTCACCCTTGATGCGCGATCATTCGGTACCGTCGGTGTCAGGCACCCCTCCGGCCGTCAGATACGGGATCCCGTGCTTATCGAGGAATTCCCGGATGATGCGCGTCGCCACGAAGAGGTGGAGGTACATCGGTGGTTCGCCCGCCGTATGCGTCACCGTCAGGCTGACGGAAAGATTGCCGACGAGCCGGCCGGTACGCTGGCTGTACAGACCCGCACCGGAACTCCCGGGAGCGACGTTGATGTCGGCGATGACGCAATCCCTGATGAGGAATTCCTCGCTCAAGCCTTCACTGACCGACTTGGTCAGCCTCACCTCGGCGTCCCGGCGAGCCACGTAACCGCGGCTGAGCAGCGGCCCGAACATCAGCGGGTAACCGTCGCTGTATACCGAGTCACCGGGTACGACCTCGTCATCGTCGGCCAAGATGACGGTATCCTCCAGAGGACGGTCGATCTTGATGACGGCAAGGTCGTCCTTCGGCTGAACGGCCAGGATCCGGGCCTCGTGCACCTCGCTGAGGTTCTTGCCCAGAGGCACGTTGACGGTGATCCTGTCGGCGTCGGCGACCACATGAGCCACGGTCAGGATATGACCCTCGCGGCTCAAGGCGACTCCGGTTCCGTGACCCCCCTTACCGTTGTCGATCCGGTAGGTCGACGACCGGTTCGGCTCCAGACGCGCCAGTTCCGGCTGCGGCGTGGGCCGGACCGTATCAGGACAGGGGGTGACCGCGGGACCGGTCACGCTACGGACATTCGCGGCACAACCGACGGCGCCGGCCAGGACCGCCAGGACGAATAGCTTCCAAATAAGACCGGACATCATATCCTCCTGATCGATGCGGTTTTAAGGTGCTTTCCGGATAACGATACACCTTGCGCCCGATCAGGCCCCGTGTCAAGCCCTGACCGACCGGGAGTCCGTGGAGGCCGGACACGAAAAAAGACCCCCGGTGTGACACCGGGGGTCAAAGATCGTCATGACGGCTTACCAGTCACCGCCGCTCGAAGAGGATCCGCCGCCTCCCCAGCCGCCGCCGGAAGAGGATGAACCGCCTCCCCAGCCGCCGCCGGAAGAACTGCTCTGCCGGCGACGCCGCTCTTCCTCTTCCCGACGCCGTCGTTCAGCCTCGCGGCGTCGCCGCTCCTCCGCCTCGCGGATACGGCGGAGGCGCTCCTGTTCGGCCTCATAAGCCCGGCGGGCCCGACGCTCTTCCTGCCTCCAGGATTCCTGGATGGCGATGAGCTCGGCCAGCAGGGCTGCGTAATCGGCCGGACCGTCAACCTGAGGTACGATGCTGTCCTGCAACCGCGACGGTGAACCGTCGTAAGAACGGATCTTCCGTGCCGCCTGTTCCCGCAGCGAGGACATCTGAGCCGCGACCTGCCGGAACTCGTCACGCTTGGCGTCCAGCCGCTCGCACTCGGTGACCGCGGCACCGTACCGTTCGGCAGCCTCACGGAACCGGTCGATGG
>LJNP01000030.1 GCA_001303185.1 Parcubacteria bacterium SG8_24 | reverse complement strand
GAATATCCTCAAGTGCCGCCGATGTTCTCCGCCAAGAAGATCCGAGGTCGGAAACTCTACGAACTGGCCCGGGCCGGCCAGGAAGTGCAGCGCCGGCCGGTGCCGGTCAGGATCCATCGCCTGGAGATGGTCTCTTACGACTGGCCGCGGGTCGCTTTCCGGGTGCGTTGTTCTTCCGGGACTTACGTCCGTACCCTGGCCCACGATATCGGCCGGTCGCTCGGAGTCGGGGCGTATCTGGAGACCCTGCGGCGCACTGCCGTGGGCCGTTTCCGGGGGGACCAGGCAACGACCCTCGAAGAACTGGAAAGCTCCGGCTGGTCCGACCGCCTGCTGCCGATCAGCGAGATTTCCGGGACCGCCACGGACTGAAGCCGGCCCCGAAGACGCGCCCAGCCGCACCCCGAAAGGCACGATATACGTAATGCTCCGGATCATCCCGGACCTGCTTTGACGGAACGATGCGGCCGTGATAGGCTGAACCTGCCAACTTTATAAATAAAGCCTGTGTGGCGAGATTCGGTATAAGGTTCCCCCGGGTTCAACGCCGAGTGGACGGTTCGCTTCATCAGTAGAGGCAGGAGGAAGACGATCCCGGGTTGACGGATTCCGAGAGAAGGTATGCGCGACAGGAAGGATCCAGACAAGGAATGGCTCAAAGCGCTCTTGGACGCATATTTCCCGTGCCTGAGCACGTCGGAAAATGCGAAAGTCACGGAAAACCAGCCCGCAGAGGGCGCGCGTGAACGGCAGCAAGCCTGAATTTTGGCGTATCTGCCGGATCTGACGGCGTACCTCGCGGCGCACCGAATCGCGCCTCGCAGATGTGACGAGGTGTTTTATGTCTGTGATCTATCTCACGATTACGGCCCTGGTCGGAATCGCGGTCGGGACCGGGATCGGCTATGCCGTCAGGCAGATGGTCGCCCGGAAGCGTGTCGACACCGCTGAAGCCAAGGCCGAAAAGATACTCGAAGCGACCAAGGAGAAGAGCCAGAAGATGGTGCTCGAAGCGCAGGAGAAATCCCTGCGCATCATCGAGGACTCCAAGCGGGAGGACGAGAACCGCCGCAAGGAGCTGCGCATCATCCAGAAGAAACTCGAGAAATTCGAGGCCGATTGCCAACTGCGCTCCAAGGAGCTCCAGAAGAAACTGGATCAGGTCGGCCAAAAGGAGACCCAAATCGACAAGACCCGAGAGGAGCTGCAACGGGCCAAGGAGGAGCAGCTGCAGAAGCTCGAGACCATAGCCAAGATGACCAAGGAAGAGGCCTGTGACGTGCTGCTCAAGAGCGTCGAGGAATGGGTCAGCGACGGTTTCGAGAGTCGGCTCCGCAAGCTGGAGCGTACCGGCACCGAACAGCTCGAGAAGCGGGCCAACAACATCCTTTCGCTGGTCATCCAACGCATCGCCTCCTCGCACGCCGTCGAGACCACCACCACCACGGTCCATCTGCCGAACGACGACATGAAGGGACGCATCATCGGTAAGGAGGGCCGGAACATCAAGGCTATCGAGAACCTGACCGGCACGGAGATTATCGTCGACGACACCCCCGAGGCGATCACCGTGTCGGGCTTCTCGCCCATCCGCCGCCAGGTGGCCCGCATCGCCCTGGAGCGGCTGATCGAGGACGGACGCATCCACCCCACCAAGATCGAGGAGGCCGTCGAGGCGGCCAAGAAGGAACTGGCCCTGGACATCAAGAAGGCGGGGGAAGACGCCCTCTTCGAGCTGGGCATACCGCTCTCGGCGTTCGATCCCAAACTTATCCAGATACTGGGACGTCTCAAGTACCGGACGAGCTACGGCCAGAGCGTACTCAAACACTCCGTCGAGGTGGCTAACCTGGCCGCGCTCCTGGCCCAGGAACTCGGCGCCGACGTGGCCGTCTGCAAGCGCGGCGGCATCCTGCATGACATCGGCAAGGCGGTCGACCACGACGTCCAGGGGGCCCATCCGGAGATCGGCTACAATATCATGAAGAAATTCGGGTTGCCGGAAGAGATCTGCTATCAGTCACTCGGGCACCATGAGGACGCTCCGAAGACCCTTGAGGGCGTCATCGTCAAGACGGCGGACGCCATCTCCGGAGCCCGGCCGGGCGCGCGTAAGGACACCTACGAGCAGTACATCCAGCGTCTCGAGGAACTGGAGAGCACGGCCATGAGCTTCCCCGGAGTGGAGAAGGTCTACGCCATCCAGGCCGGCCGCGAGGTCCGGGTCTTCGTCGAACCGAAAGAGGTCGACGATTTCGGAGCCTATCGTCTGGCCAAGGATATCGCCAAGAAGATCGAATCGGAACTCAAATATCCGGGCGAGATCAAGGTCAACCTGATCAGGGAGACCAGGGTCATCGAGTACGCCCGCTGACCGAGACCGCCATGAGGATCCTGGCCTTCGGAGACATCATGGGCCGCATCGGCCGGACCGCCGTCAAGGAGGTCCTGCCGGAACTGCGCCGCGAGATCGCCCCGGACCTCGTCCTGGCCAACGGGGAGAACCTGGCGCGGGGCAAGGGCATCACCCCCAACACCATCCGCGAGATGCATGAGGCGGGAATCGACCTGTTCACCACCGGCAATCATGTCTGGAACCGTAAGGAGTATCATGAGGTGATGACCGATCCGGAACTGAGGGAACTGGTGATCAGGCCGGCCAACTATCCTCCGGACGTACCCGGTCGAGGGTCGAAAATCCTCACCATTGGCACGAAAAACGTCCTTGTGATAAACTTGCTGGGAAGGGTGTTCGGTGAGGTCCATTGCCGTGATCCCTTCCGGACTTTCGACGGACTGCTCGAGGAACATGCCGACCGGAACCCGGCTGCCGTCCTGGTCGACTTCCATGCGGAGGCCACTTCAGAAAAGGTGGCTTTCGGCTGGTACGTCGATGGCCGGGCCAGCGCGGTCTGGGGCACCCATACGCATATCCCGACTCGCGATGAACGTATCCTGCCCGGCGGTACCGCCTATATCACGGATGTGGGCATGTGCGGTTTCGCCGATGGCGTCCTGGGTATCACCAAGGAACCGGTGCTGCGGCACTTCCTGACGCAGCTGCCGGTCCGCCATGAGATCCCCGAACGGGGACCGACGACCGTCGAGGCGGTGGTCGTGACCCTGGAAAGCGACGGTCGGGCCGGTTCGATCGGGCATGTCCGCCGCGCCCTAACCATCGAATAAATCGAATAATTAAACTCTGACGCGCGTATGAACAAAGCAGCACTCGCCGCAAAAATCGCGGAAAAGGTCGGTGTCTCGAAGAAGCAGGCTGAAGGGATGGTCCACGCCTTCACCAGCATCGTCACCGCGGAACTCAAGGCTGACCATGTGGTCACCATCGCCGGATTCGGCCAGTTCTCCGCGAAGCGCCGGGCCGGCCGCATGGGCGTCAACCCGCAGAATCCCAGCGAGAAGATCGAGATCCCGCCGGTCACCGTCCCCAAATTCAAGGCCGGGAAGGCGCTCAAGGACGCCCTCAAAGGCAAGGCCTGAACCGGCTGGAAGAGAAGAACCATCCAAGCCACGACCGAAAACCCCCTCTCCTGAGGGGGTTTTGAGTTGTCTTGCCTCCTATATAGATATTCAATCCGCCAGGAAACGCTGGACCTCACCCAGGACATCGTCCCGTTTGACGATCAGGGCGTCGGCAGCGGTCCGCTCCTTGCATTCCACCGACCCTTCGGCCTGCAGGCGCTCGGAGACCACCAGACGCAACGGCAAACCGATCAGATCGGCATCGGTGAACTTCTCTCCGGCCCGGACATCCGGACGGTCGTCATAGAGCGGTTCGATGCCGTGGTCACGGAGTTCCTGATAAAGCGCGTCGGCTGCCGTAATCAGGTCCTGAGTGACCCCCTCGTCCTTGGCCGGCAGGAGCACCAGGTGCACCGAGAAGGGGGCGAGCTCCTTCGGCCAGATGATGCCTCGGTCGTCGCTCAATACCTCGACTACCGCACCCAAGACCCGCGAAGGCCCGATGCCGTAACAACCCATCAGGACCGGCTTCTCGGAACCCGCCGCATCGGTGTAGTTCACGCCGAAGGCCTCGGAGAAACGCGTCTTCAACCGGAAGATGTTGCCGACCTCGATCGCCTTACCCTCTTCCATCGTCCCGCCGCACTTGGGACACTTGTCGCCGGCCCTGTACTCGCTGACCTCCCGGTTCTGGGCGTAACCGCAGGTCGGGCAGTGGAAGATGATATCCTCACCGCTCTCGGTGAGTACCTGGAACTCGTGGGAATACTTGGAGAAAGCGCCACCGGAGGCTTCGGTGACGATCGCCTTCAGGCCGCAGCGCCCGAAGATCCGCAGGTAGGCCTGACTGACCTCTTCGTAATACCGGTCTAGGTCCTCCTCGTCGCAGTGGAAGCTGTAGAGGTCCTTCATGCTGAACTCACGGCCGCGCAGCAGCCCGGATTTGGCGCGCGGCTCGTTACGGAACTTGTCCTGTATCTGGTAGGCGGCGAAGGGCAGGTCCTTGTAGGAACGGATGAACTTCTTGGCCAACGGGGTGATGATCTCCTCATGCGTCCAGCCCAATCCGTATTGCTTGCCGCCGCGGCCCTGGACCCGGAACATCACCTCCGGACCGGGATCCTCCCATCGGCCGGTCTGCTCCCAGGGTTCCTTGGGATGGAGGGCCGGCATCAGCACTTCCTGTCCGCCGACGGCATCCATCTCCTCGCGGATAATCCCCTTGACCTTCTCCAGCGACCTGAGCCCCAGCGGCAGATAGGTGTAGACGCCGGCCATCAGCTGGTCGACGAAACCGGCCTGAACCAACAGGCGGGCGTTCTTGGAGTCCGCGTCGTGGGGCGCGGTCTTGCTGGTCTTGCCGAAGAGTCGCGTATACCTCATACCCGAATAACATACACTCGTCCGGCCGATCGGTAAAGGGGAATTGCTGCCGTCCCCAAGCGATGATATCCTTGATCGTAGCTAAATATCTCACGACAGACCTATGTGGAGATACCGCCGGAAAGACCGGGCCAAGATTCCCTGCTGGGGCGTAGCGACGATAGTCCTGGCGCTGTTGAGCCTCATCGGATCGGTCGCCGCGGCCCGCTGGTCCTGGCTCACGGTCGAGGAACAGATCTCGCTGCGCCGGGAGATGAACCGGCTGCAGGAGCAGCAGGAACAGGTGCACATCCAGTACGAGTTCTGGCTGCAGCGACTGCAGCAGGAACGGGAAAATTATCTTGAATCAAGCGAATAGGCCGCCCCATTTCACGGTCATATCCAAAGACCCCGCGGGAGCGGGGTCTTTCGTGTCCGGAATAGTGACGTATCAGCGTTTCACCCGGATCTTGGTGGCCTGTTCCGGGAAGCAGGCGCCGATCTCGATGCGGTTGCCGGTACTCCGCTGGATATAATAGCCGGTACTGGGGTCGGCGGCCGTGTCACCTATATTCATATCACCGTATAGGGCACAGGTGGTCTCAGTAGCCGGGCAGGGATTCTCGCCGGCACCCAACGGATCGAGCGGTAGTTCGCCTAGATAATCAGGTACTACACCGGAGAGGTTCGCTACACATTCCGTACCGCCGGTGGTGATGTCGAAGGTGAAGCCAGAGGGGTCACATCCCGGCCGGTCGGCCGCCACGTCGCAGTCGACGTTAGTCGCGTCGCTGACGATCACCTGGGCGTCGTTGCCGGCCTGGGTGATGATCGGGGCATCGGTCTCGCCGTCATAGAGGGCCCGGTCGTCGACCTGCTTCTTGAGGACAGCGCTCAGGATCGAAGCCACTTCCGAGGAGCGTCGCGCGTCACGGGCGTCCTGGATGCGCTTGACCGGATCGACTGCGACCAGGATCGCTGCCGCCAAAAAACCGAGAATACCGATTACGATCAGCAGCTCGATTAGCGTAAAACCTTTTCTGTCCTGCTTCATATGACTCGATTTATTGACTACCCCGACCGCGACCCCAAGCTTAAATAGGCTCGACGGAACGAAAATTACCTAATTATGATTGTGGATTACTCCAATTTTATTATATCAAAATCTTCGATAGGCTGCCAAGCCCCTTAAATCCTAACGAAGGGGGGCTTCGACCCGGACCTCGGCCCGTTCGGTGACGGTATCATAGGCCTCGACCGTATAGAGCAGCGATCCCAGTTCGTAATCGGCGACTGATTCACCCTCCGGAACGACGGACTCCAGGCGGTCCAGGAGCAGCACCTCGACCAGTTCTTCGGGTATGAGCAGCGCCCGGAAACGGAAGGTAGCCTCGACCAGGAACCTCGAGGTCGGGGTGTCGGCTTCCGGCGCGTTCACCTCAAGTTCGCTCGAGGTGATCAGGTCCTGCAGCATGCGTTCGCCGGGCGTCAGCATCGCCTTGATGTTCTCTTCGGCCTCGCCCTTGAGGGCCTCGGCCATCTGACGCTTGGCGCTTTCGATATCCTCCGTGGAGACCGCCGTGACCGTCCCGGCGCCGCCGGTCATCGCCCGGGACGATTCGCCGTAGATTACCTCCTGCAGCGATTCCGAAAGTCCGGGGATGGTGAAGGTGGTCGGTCCGATGTCGAATTCCGGCCCGAGTCCGTCAGCATAGACCTCAGCCTCGACCGTGCCGTCCGCCGGTATGGCCGTAGCCTCCTTGAGACGGAACAGCTTGCTGTCCGGCGACAGGAAGCGGGTCGTGGCCACGAAAGTGTAGGAATTCGGCGTCTCGTTGATGATGGTCACCGTACCTCCGGCCCGGGCTTCCGGAGCCGGCATCGCCCCGGTGGCATCGAAGGTCTGATCCAGACTGACGTCGGTCTCCACCATACGACTCAGGAGCACCGGCCTCTCCCCAGCCGGCTGTTCGTCCACGCTGACCACGAAGACCACACTGACTGAGGTCGGAGCCGTCGGTCCGGTGACCTCGCCGCCGGGGGGTGTCTCGGCCGTATCCTTGGACCACCAGCCCGACCAGAGACCGGAGACGGAATCGGGCATCGTCGCCATCTCGTTCTTCTCGAGGAACATGAAGACCCCGGCGGCGGCGATACCGACCAGGATCACCAGGACCAAAGCCAACGGTGTCACCCTTCGGGAACCTTTGCGGACCCTCCTCTCCTTGACCGGCTTAACCTTCTTCTCGACCGGTTTGGGTATCTCTTCCTCAGGTATCTGGCCTTTCAGTATCGCCTCCACCGACAGCCGCTCCCCGCCGCCTGAAATACCGGAAACCGCCGAACCGCCCTCCGACTCTCCGTCAGTCGCCTCTTCCATATCCTCGGGCATCTCCAGGATATCGCCCACGCCGCGTCCGTACTTGAGATGCTCGACCGCCTCTTCCTCTTCCGGAGTCGGAGGGGTCACGACAGGCGCCGCCTCTTCGACGGTCTCGGCGACCGGTTCAGGCGTCTGGGGCTCCTCTTTGACTTCCGGCTTCACTTCCGGCGCGGCCGCTGGCGCTTCAGCCGCCTGAGGTTTCCCCTTCTTCTCTTCCTCGACCTCCTTGGCTTTCTTGGGGGTCTTCTTGGCCGGCTTCTTAGGGGTCTTCTTCTTTCGTGTGGTTGGCATAAGCGAATTGAATATGGAGCGTATCGCGCCTGTGAGGCGGGCGCCGCGACGATCCGATCGGTCCGCTGACGGATCCAGGTCGACACCCGGATCCTCCCGCAGACCGGCGGCCCGCAGGGCCAGACCGATCGCCGTGGCGAATAGGATTCTTTGGTTGCGTAATTCCTCGACCTTTACGCCCGACGCTTCGGTCATGCCGACCAGTGGATTACCGAGGGAGACCGTCACGCCGCTAAGATTGGAAGAGATATACTCGGCGATGGATGGGGTGAGGCTGGTGCCTCCGGCCAGGATGACTTCCGTGACCTTGCGGCCCGTCCGACGCTCATGATAATCCAGGGTCTCCTGTATCGCGGCAATCAGCCGACTCATCGGCTCCTGGAGTATCAGCAGCGCCCGACCGTCCTCGGCGTCAGTGTCGAAACCGTTGTCCTTCTTGATACGCTCCGCCTGTTCGAACGATGTCCGCAGCCTCGATTCCAGGGCCGCGGTCAGGTCGTCGCCGGCGATACCGACATTCGAACTGAACCTGACGCCTTCCGGTTCGCGGATCACCAACAGGGAGGTCTTGGCCCCGATATCGGCCACCAACACCGGCCCGGACCGTTCGCCGACCAGGGCGCGGCACAAGGCCATCGATTCGGCATCGTAGAACTGTGCCTTGAGCCCGAGCCGCTCGAGCAGTTCCCCGTAGCCGCGCGCCACCTCTTTCTCGGCCACCAGATACAGCACCTCCTGTGTCTCCTCTCCGGCATCGAGCCGGACCAGGTCGGAGGCCGCACTCTTGACCGCTACCGGGAAATGCTTGCGCGATTCCAGGGCCAAGGCCTTGAGCGCCATCTCCCGGCTCAGCCGCACCGGCAGGGAAAAGATGCGCGAGTAGATCGCCGTCTCCGGCAAGGCCAGGCCGACCCGCAGTCCGCGCCATTTCTTGCCGAAGGTCTCCGCCAGGAGCGAACTGACGATTCCGGCGAGCCGGTCCGGATCCTGGATCACCCCACGGATGACCAATCCGGCCGGCAGAGCCCGGCGGCCGGCGCGTTCGATGAATATCCCGCCCCTGCCTTTCCGAAGCGACACGACCTCCACCGAACTGTCGGATATGTCGAGTCCTATCCTCTGCCCCATATCTGCGGAATCACGGGATGGCGGCCGCTCCGCCTGGATAAATCCGCGGAAAAGACCGACCTAATCGCGTCTCTATAATAACATATTAAGGCCCGCCCCATGAAATCGGCTCACGGATCGACCTCAGACCAGCTTTCCATCCTCCAAGAACGGGCGTTGGCTGCCCCGTTGGACTGCAGGGCCGCGATGGCCTGGAGCGATTTGGTGAAATCGCCGTAAGTGGCGGTGGTATCGATGGTCCGCGAACTCCCGGCGCCGGATACGGTCACGGAACAGCTGCTGCCGCTTATCGGTATCGTCCCGCCGACATAGGAGCCGTCACGCTTCAATCTCAACATCGCCTCCTCCAGACAGGCCGAAGCCAGGGCGCGGACCGTATGTTCCCGATCGGCCTCACCGGACAGGATGATTCCGGTCTGGTTGGCGAAGGTGGCGGCCAGACCGATGCTCAAGACCAGGGCCCCGATGATCACCACCGTAACCAAGGCCACCAGTCCTCGGCACCGTCCGCTCCCCGCCGGTCGGCGCATCCGTGCTGTTCTCATGTCTGCCGTACGTCGCATAGGTTTCAGTTGAGGAAACCGTCGCCCTTACGGACCCGAGCCGTCACCTCGAAAGTCGATTCGGCGACCAGGTCCTGCAGTCCCCCGGATCTGTAACGCAGGGTCAGGTTCAAACGGACCGCCTTGGTCTTGTTGCCGGTCGATACGTTCTCCACGACGAAATCCGTCACTTCCACCTTGGACGAGGTCAGCGGCAGCTGCGCTCCGGCGCCCTGTTGCACGTAGAGCGTGCCCGAAGAGACGGTGAAGACCGTAGGATCGATGCCGGCATCATCCATGTCCAGGGCCAGCGTACCGGGATGCGAACCGAAGACCGAGGAGACCGTATCGATCGAGGCGGCGACGCGGGTCTCGAGCGCCATGCGGGCCAGGCCGAAACGGCCGTTACGCGTCACCTCGTCGATCGCCGCGATCTTAGCGTTGGCGGCGACGAATTCGAAAGCGAACATCGTAGCCGCCAGCAGGATGAAACCGACCAGACCGAGATAGACCAGAAGCTCGAGAAGCGTAGCTCCCCGGCTGCCGTTTCGTCTGTGATATCGCTGTATCATTTCCAATAAGTGATGACCACCTCTTCGAACGACGGTGTGACCTCCTCATCGGTGGTGTTCAGGGTCACCCGATACTGCAGATACTGGGCCGCGGGAACGGTTATCGCCGTACCGTCGGTCAGGGATATCTCCGGACCGAAGGTCGACCAGGTGCCGTCAGGCGTCGGCGTGTCACCGGAACGGACCGCCACGGTCACGGTAGTACCGGCCGGCACCACCCGGCTGAAATAGAGAGTGGCCCAGGAGGCAGCTGTCGGATCGGTATCGAGGATCGAAGAGAGGAAAGTGCCTGAGGTATAGGATGCTCCACCACCCATCAGCAAGGTCCCCTTCTCCCCGCAGATCCAGCCGTCGGTCGGCGCCTCGAGCGTGATGCCGTAGAGATGGCGGGTGGTCGGCGAGGTGGTCGAGGTCCAAGAGACGCCGTCATACTGTAGCATCACCCCGTAATCTCCGGCGGCCCAGACGTGTGCTGCGGTCCGGGCCTCGACGGCGTGCAGGTCGGAGATGACCGGTGAGGTCTCGCCGGCCCAGGATATGCCGTCCCACTTGAGGATGGTGCCGTTGGCGCCGACAGACCAACCGAGATCGGTGGCGATGAGATGGACGGCATTGAGCCGTTCCGATGTCGGTGAGGTGACCGACGACCAGGAAACCCCGTCCCAGGTGATGATCGTGCCGTTATCGCCCACGGCGAAACCGAAAGTCGAACTGGACAGATGGACTCCCCGGAGGTTCTCCGTGGTCGGCGAACCGACCGCCGACCAGGACACGCCGTCCCAGTGCAGGATGGTGCCGCTGTTGCCGACCGCCGCCCCGAACGTCCCCGAAACCATCCAGACCGCCTGGAGATCGTTGACCGTCGGGCTGGTGAGAGTATTCCAGCTCGCCCCGTCCCACCTGAGCAGGGTGCCGGCATGACCGACAGCATAGGCATCGGTCGTCGTCACTGCGTCGACGCCCTTGAGGTCCTGGACCGTGGGTGAGGCGATGACCGTCCAGCCCGCGCCGTCATAATGGATGATCGTACCGGACCGGCCGACGGCCCAGACGTCGGTCGTGGCCGTGCCGTCGATGTCGTACAGATCCTGACCGGTCACGGCCGAATGGATTATCCGGACCTCCTCCAGGATCGCCGTACGGCTGGGATCGGTGTTGGTGAAGGTGAAGCGGTACTGGAGATACTGGTTATCCGGAGAAAGGATGGCCGAACCGCCCTTATCGAGCAGTTCGGAACTCCAGGCCGACCAGGAACCGTCCGGCACGGCGGTCGGTCCGCTGCGCGTAGCCACGGTCAGGGCGGTGAAGATCGGCTCGATGGAATCCCAGCTGATGACGTTCCAGACGACATCGACACTGCCGCCATCGATCACCGGACTGACGTAGTAGGCCGGTGACTCATGGTAGGCGGTGTAATGGTAGAAGGCCCCACCCTCACCGACGGCCCAGCCGTCGGTCGGTGATGTCATGTGCAGGCCGCGCACTACCGGATTGGAGGGGTTGGTGAAGACGTAGGAAGACCAGGTCATCCCGTCCCAATGGATGAACGTGGCCTGGATACCGACCGTCCAACAATCATCCGAGGCCAGGCACCAGACGGCGTTGAGTTCATTAGGCGTGCCGCTGGTCATGGCGGTCCAGACGGAACCGTTCCAGTGATAGATCTCGCCGCTCTGCCCGACCATCACGCCGAAGCTGGAGTCGACCATATGCACGTCATTCAGACGTTTCGAGGTCGGTGAGGCGAAATTGGACCAGGTCGAGCCGTTCCAGCGGATGACCGTCCCGCCGTCACCGACTGCCCAGCCGTCCGAGGCGGAGACCATGGAGACGCCGTTGAGGCTCTTGTTGGTCGGCGAGGCCAAGGATGACCAGGAGCCGCCGGAATAGCGCAGGATGTTACCCTTCTGTCCGACCGCGAAGGCATCGCTCGCCGAGATGACATCGACGGCATGCAGGTCATCGATCGTCGGCGAACCCTGCGCGGCCCAGGAAGTGCCGTTCCAGTAGATGATCGTACCGCCCTGACCGACAGCCCAGACGTTGGAGCTGTCGGCATAATCGACGCCCAGCAGACTTTCCGAGGTCGGCGAAGGCCAGTCCGACCAGGTGGCCCCGTCATAGCGGGCCAGCACCCCGTGCTGCCCGACCGCCCAACCGTCGGTCGGCGAGACGATCCGCGCGTCAAAAAAGGTATTCGCCGCCGGTTCGTCATAGGTCACGGAGATGCTGTCGAGCCGCGGGGCGACCAGCTGATCGGTCGTGGTCAACGTCGCCCGATACTGGAAGTACCTCGAATCGGGCGAGGGAATCGACGAATCCAACGGATTGGTGAATTCACCGCTCCAGGAAGACCAGGAACCGTCGGGTACCGCCGTGTTACCGGAACGCACGGCGATGGTCAGATCGGTCCCGACCGGCAACTGCTCGGCCCAATAGACATGACCCCAATCGACCGAAGTTCCGGCATCGAAGACTCCGGAGAGATAATTGCCGGAACTCACGTAATGGGCGCCGTACTGCCAGATGGTACCGCCGTTGCCTACGGCGTAGGCTTCGTCAGAGGAAAGATGGAATATCCCGTTCATCTGGGTGGCTCCAGGTGTCGACACGCTTGACCAGCTAATGCCGTTCCAGCGGAGAATAGTCCCGCTGGCACCGGCGATGAAACCGCCCGACGACGAGACCATGGAGATGGAATAAAGGGTATTGGAGGTCGGTGAGGTGAAGGACGACCAGGTGGCGCCGTTGAAGCGCAAGATTTCCCCGCCGCTGCCGACGATGAAGCCGTCGGCGGCTGAGGTCAGATGCACGTCATTCCAGGTCTGGTTTCCCGTATCCTGGAACTGGCTCCAGGTGGTGCCGTTGAAGCGCCAGATGCGGCCGCTCGAAGTGACGGTCCAGCCGTCGGTCGCCGAGACCATATGGATACCGTTCCAGGTATGACTGCCGGTATCCTGGAACTCGTTCCAGGTGCTGCCGTTATAGCGGTAGATCTTGCCGCCGCTGCCCACCAACCAACCGTCCGACGATGACAGCATATGGACGCCGTACCAGTTGTCGTTGCCGGTATCCTGGAACTCGCTCCAGCTGACCCCGTCCCATTTCCCGGCCGACGGCCCAACCCTCAGTCGTCGAAAGCATGAAGATATCGAAAAGGTGTTCGCTCACCGGCGAGGTCACGGTCGACCAGCTCGTACCGTCCCAGCGCACGATGGTCCCGCTATCCCCTACGGCGAATCCGAGCGTCGAGGAAGCCAACGATACGGCGTTCAGATGCGATGTGGCCGGCGAGGTCATCTCGGCCCAGCTGACCGCCGAATCCAGGGAGACGGCCCCGAGGTCACCGGTATCGACGACTACCGTATTGCTGAAGGTGCCATCGCTGAAATCGGTGTCGCTGGTCTCATACCAGGACATGCCGGCGCCGATCAGGATCCATTCCGGCTCGCCAGTCGACTGGATGACCGCCGGCTCTCCCGTGCCGACGACCTCCGTGTCCGTGTAGGTTCCGCCGGCCCAGTCGGTATCCGAGGTGTGGAGGATCAGCTGCCCCTCGCTC
>LJNP01000029.1 GCA_001303185.1 Parcubacteria bacterium SG8_24 | reverse complement strand
ATCTTGACGTTCTTGGTGCCGTCGGAGACCGGGATGCCGTTAGAATCGGTCATGCGCATCTGGTAGTTCAGGAGGCGGTCGTTGCCGGCGGCGAGGGCGTTCCAGGAGAGCAGGCTGAGCAGGAATAAGGCAAACAAAAATGCACCAAATCCGCTCCGCAGCGCCTTGGTGCGTATTTTTTGGCCCTGACTCGGTTGTAAATCGCGGAGAGTCACGCCTTTTCCTTTTTATTTTTCGATTTTCATTTCCTAAATACATTATAACATCATTTCTTTATCGCTTCAAGGGAAAAATAAGCTCAAGAAGCGGCATCCCTGTTGATATCTAGTTGTTTTTCAGTACAGAAAAGTGTCAAATATTTGACACTTATTTTTGTTCCGCGTATAAAGCCGCCGAATTAACACACAATTTTATGAGATATCCACAATTTATTCCCATCTTCGTCTTTAACCTTATTTTAAGCTCAATTTGGCTCGTACCGATCAAAACCCGGGCAATGGAGGATGACCCTTCGTCAATCCCCCTCCAATGCACCTGCACCTGTACACAGCGACTGCCGGAAGGACCGAATTCCGGTATCAACGATGATGAAAACCGAGACCGTGAATCCGAGGAATCCAATACGCCGCTTAATGAAGCTCAAAATCAAAGTTATCCACAGATACTTTTCCATGAACTTCTTCCTGATCCGGTGGGCTCAGATGCCGATGGAGAATATATCCGCCTCAGCAATCCGAATCCGGACCCAATCGTGCTTGATGGTTGGATCATCAGGGACAACAAGGGTCGTGAACATCGAATTTCGGAGATGTCCATCGGGGGCCACGGTCAGCTGATGCTTCCGTACGATATGACCAGGATTCCCCTCTCCAACAGCGGTGCGCTGTTGGAACTGGTCGACCCGTCAGACACGATCCAGGATGTGGTTTCATATTCCGGACCTGCCCGGGAAGGGATGAGGTACCTCCGCGCCCCGGACGGTCTCTGGTATTGGGAAGGCGAATCCGGACCAGAAACAGCCCCGGCCGCTGAAGGAGGTGGTGGCGACGGCGTTGAAGACGACGGCGGCCATTCGGTCACGGGAACCGTCGGACAAGAGGTACTATCCGAGATTTCGGAAGAAGAGAGCGAGAGTACTGTCGAGACCGGCAACACGACAGGGCTCGCTCCGCTGATCTCCGAACTCCTGCCGAATCCCGATGGCCCGGATACGGAAGAATGGATCGAGCTCGCGAATCCGTACGAAGTCACCCTGTCCCTGGACGGCTGGTCGGTCGATGATGCGGCCGGAGGCAGCGCCCCCTACGTATTCCCGGCAGGTACGTCAATGGGGGCGTCGTCGTTCCTGCTGCTGACCAGACAGGTATCGAAAATTTACCTCAACAACGATGCGGATGAGGTGCGACTGGTCTCACCGGACGGCTCGATCATGGAGACTGCCTCTTATGCCGACGCCCCTTCCGGTCAGGCCTGGGTCCGGGTCGGTGACCGCTGGTCATGGAGTGACGCGCCGACGCCGGGCAGCCTGAATGACCCCGGCACGCCATCCGATCCGGACGGCGATCCCACATCCGAAAGCCTAACTGCCGTCACAGACCTGTCCGACGCCGCGCCGGATGTGATGACCGTCGAGATATCCTCCCTATCGTCCCTGGAAAACGGCGCGGCCGTCGCGATCGCCGGAGTGGTGTCACTGCCCTTCGGCGCAGCCGGCAAGACCCTCTTCGGTCTGCAGGATACGGCCGGTGTGGACGGTCTTTTCGTCAGGGTCTTCGATGACGAACTGCCGCAACTGACCGTCGGCGATGCCGTATCGGTCCGGGGTAAGATCAACCGTTCGGACGGGATACTGCGGCTCCACGTCAGCGACGCGGAAGACATCGTCGCCGGTGACGCTCCGTTGCCCCTGATCTTCGCGCCGCGGGATATCGGCGACCTGGCACCGGCCGATGACGGGACGGCCGTCGAAATTTCGGGTCTGCCCGGTGACCGGAGCGAAAGCTGGCTCGACCTCACTGACGAGACGGCAGATCATGAAATCAAGACGGTCCTGGTGAACGGAATGCCGCTCGGTCCGATTCCCTCCGGAGCGGCAGTGACCGTGCGAGGCGTGTTCCGTCACCGCACCGGCGGGTCAGAGATACTGGTCGGCTCACGGGAAAATATGACGATAACTGAGCGGAATATCGAGAACGGGGCGCCGGCCGGAAACGTCCCCATGATCATCTCGCAGACCGATGCATCGTCCGGCCATCCGCTGGTATCCGGCCTGGGTATCTCCGCCGGACTGACCGGACTGCTGCTGTGGCTGGCCAAACGCCGGGGGCTGCTCGGCCTGGCGCTGGGACGGTGACCGGACGTCATTGACACGAAGGCGGGACCTCCCTACAATGGCAACGTCGACATGAGCCGTGCGGGTATCGTATAACGGCTATTATGTCACCTTGCCATGGTGAAGATGGGGGTTCGATTCCCCCTACCCGCTCCATGAGCCACCGGTGAAAACTGGTGGCTTTTGGTTACCGGAAAATCGAACGGACGCGAGCTGGCGCAGCGTCCGGTGCGCAGCGCCCCGGTGCCGAGTCGGAGCGAGGACGATTCCCCCTGCCCGCTACAAAAGTCCCCGGACGAAAGCCCGGGGTTTTCGGTACATCCAGACGTTGGACGGATGTCTGTCAAGCCGAGGAAAGGTTATCCAACAGCAGGCTGTACCGTTCCCGGAGCTCCGGAACCGGCACCTGGCTGATGAGATGAGCCACCGACTCCGCATCCGGCCGAAACTCAAACAGCTCGTTCCTCTCACGGTTGTAGGCGAAAACGGGTAGCAGGCGTTCCGCCTTGAGATAGAGGACGGTGGCATAGATCTTGGACATCACCCCGTCGAGGGAAAAGAGACCGATGATCGGCGCCGGCCCCTCGAAACTGACGTTCACTTCGTTCCATTCGTCCTGCGGGCGGCAGCACAGGGTCTCGTGCAACTCCTTGAGGCCGGAAACCCGGCGCTCATCACTGGCCACGAGACGGTCATCGGGCGCGGTGACGGTCGCGGAGTCGGTCACCGAGACATGATCCACCCGCACCAGCCGGCTGTCTAAAATGAGACCGGTACCCCGACCGATGGCATAGACGGTCGGGCGGATATCGACATGGACGTACGAGGTGGAGAGGAAGCGCACCTGTCTTTCTCGGTCGATGTGCGAAAAGAGGTCGTCCAGCTGTTCCGGGTTGGCCATATGCACCAGCAGACCGCCCTCTTTCCAGCCCCGGACGATGAACCGGGCCCGCTCTACCGGATTGCCGGAACCGAAAAAGGCGCGGCTGAGCTCGGAGAAACTCAGTTCTCCGGGAAAGGTCTCCCGGGTGGTGAAATACCAGGTCTTGAGGTCTGGGTACTTTTCCATAAGGGTACGGACCGCTTATATGGGGCGGCCTGGTCCACCCGGAGTATACCATGCCGCCGGTCCCATAAACCCGTCTCAGCCGCCCGGAAAAGGGCCGATTTAACCTTGACTGAGGCGCCATTTTCTGATAAGGCGAGAGGAGTCCTTTACAGACGATGTCCGACTCCGTTGGGCACCACAACCCCGAGGTGATCGATGAATGACACGAAGAAGGAATTGCCGAAAGGCGGGAGTTTCCTGATCGAGGACGCGACACCGGAGCAAACGCTGGTCCCCGAGGACTTCACCGAAGAGCTCCTGGCGATGAAGGAAGCCGCCGAGGATTTCATGAAAGGCGAGGTGACGCCGCAAGCCGCCCGTCTCGAGGAGCACGATCTGGAGCTGCTCAAATCGTTGGTCCGGCAGGCCGGCGAACTGGGGCTGCTCAGCGTCGACATCGACGATGAGTACGGCGGCCTCGGTCTGGGACTGGCCGTCGGCGCCCTGATCATCGAGGCGATCGGTAGCGGCGGCAGCGGTTCCTACGCCACCACGGTCGGCGCCCACAACGGCATCGGCCTCTGGCCCATCCTCTACTTCGGCAACGACGAGCAGAAGGCCCGCTACCTGCCCGGCATCGCCAGCGGCGAACTGGTCGCCGCCTATGCCCTGACCGAGCCGTCGAGCGGCAGCGACGCCCTCTCCGGCAAGTGCAAGGCCACGCTCTCCGAGGACAGCCAGCACTGGATCGTCAATGGCGAGAAGACCTTCATCACCAACGCCGGCATCGCTGACGTCTTCACCGTGCTGGTCAAGATCGACGGCGACGACAAGCAGACCGCCTGCCTGATCGTCGACCGCGACACGCCCGGACTGATCATCGGTCCGGAGGAGCACAAGATGGGCATCCGCGGCTCCTCGACCTGTTCCATGATCTTCGACGACGCCGAAGTGCCGGTCGGTAACCTGCTCGGCGAGATCGGCAAGGGGCACCGCATCGTCCTCAATACCCTCAACCTGGGACGTTTCAAACTGGGGGCGGGGGCGGTCGGCGGACTCAAAACCGCAGTCACCGAGGCAGCGCAGTACGCCGCCGAACGCCAGCAGTTCGGCCGGCCGCTGGTGAAATACGACGCCATCAAGGCCAAGCTGGCCGACATGACGGTCGATACCTGGGTCGGCGAAAGCATGGTCTACCGGACCGCCGGCCTGCTTCACCAGAGCCTGGAGAAGGCGCCGGACGGCGACGGCAGGCTCGGCGCCATCAAGGAATACACCGTGGAATGCGCCATGGTGAAGGTGGCCCTGAGCGAGATGCTCGACCGGGCGGTCGACGAGGCGGTGCAGATCCACGGCGGCTACGGTTTCATCGAGGAGTACGCCGTGGCCCGCGCCTACCGCGACTCGCGCGTCAACCGCATCTTCGAGGGCACCAACGAGATCAACCGCATGCTGACCGTCGGCGACCTCCTCAAGAAGGCGATGAAGGGTCTCGATCTGATGGGTGCGGCCAACAACATCGACGAGCCCAAGGAGTCGGCCACGCCGCTCCGGGCCGCGCTCGACGGCGCCAAGAAGGCGACGCTCTACGTCCTGAGCCAGGCGGCGCTGAAACACATGATGGCGCTCCCCAAGGAACAGCAGATCCTGATGGAGCTGGCCGACATGCTGATCGGCGTCTACGCCATGGAGAGCGCCCTGCTGCGGCTCGAGAAGCTGGCGCCGGAAGCGCGCAGTCACACGAACGCGCCGGCGATCGTCGGGACCTTCTTCGATCGGACGCTCTGGCGCCTACGTCAGGCGGCGACGGTCGTGCTGACCTCGCTCCATGAGGGAGCGGAGGCGCTCGAAGCCTGCGGCAAGGCCAACAACCACCTGATCCAGGCTCCGGCCGACGTCATCGGACTCCGCCGCGACATCGCCGCAGCGGTGATCACGGCGAACAAGTACCCGTTCTGACGGGTATCCCAAGCAGCCCCCGGGCTGCTTTTTTCTGCGCCAAAGCGATGTCCTCCCGACTGCGATCACGGCCATCGCCGATCGTCATCGGCGATGGCCGTCGACATCCTCGCTGACTACGTATAGAATGGACCTATGCTCAGGAAGAACGACAACCGCGGCATCCGCCAAGGATATCTGGTCATCGAACTGGCAGTGGCCATCGCGATCATCTCCCTGCTGGTGGCGGTGGTGGCCGTGGCCGTGGTGCGCGGCCGGGCCGAGGCCAAGGAACAGAAGACGCTGACCGACCTGGCCGCCCTGCGTCTGGCCATCATCATGCTGCACGACCATACCGAGAAGTGGCCTAACGGCTGCCCTCCCGACTCCGTATCCAATCCCGAGGTGGGACTCGACCAGGTCCAGGCCGGCCTGTCTTCGCAACCGCTCGTCGGCGACCAGGGTGACGGTTGCGAATGGACCAGCGACGACCTCACTGCCTGGCGCGGGCCGTACGTCACCGAAGGGCTGCACGATCCCTGGGGTAACGAATATGTCTTCGATCCCGATTACGTGCCGTACCAGAACTGCGGCAGCAAGGCCACCAAGCCTCAGGAGGCCTACATCCTCTCCTATGGCCCGAACGGTGTCGGCCTGAACGTCTACGACTGCGACGATATCTTCATCATCCTGAGGAAATGATCCGGTCCGAGAGACCGGTCAGTCAGACCCAAAAAGCCCCGGCTTCAGGCCGGGGCTTCCGTATGTCAGCGGTCTCAGGTCTTGATTATCTCGTGCTGTTCCTCCTCCTTCAGCTTGATCGAGGCCTCACGCCGGACGGTATAGAACTTCATCAGGGAGAAGACCGAGGTCGCCGCGGCGATGATGCCGAACAGGTTCAGGGCGAAGAGCTTGAAGGAGCCGCTGACCACGATCCAGTCGATCATGACGATACCGATACCGGTGGTGGCGATCGGCGGCAACAGGGCCACCGAAACGGCGATGCCGGTGATGGTCGGCGAGATGTTCGGCTTGACGAAGGCGAAGGCGGCGGCCACCCCGGCGGCCACGGCGATGATGAGATGGGCGAAGGATACCTGGGTCCGTTCCATGATCTCGCTGTTCAGCTCGCGATCGAGATGGAACAGGGAAAGGAGCACCGAGAACAGTACGGCCACGACGATGGAGACGAGCAGGGTGACGGTCGCCTTCTTGATCAGCTTGAAGTCGGCCACCACCACTCCCATGGCCATGGTCAGGATGGGCGAGAGCAGCGGAGCCACCACCATGCCGCCGATGATCACTGCCGCGCTGCCGATCAGCAGTCCGGCGACCACGATGAGCACCGACAGCACCAGCAGCAGGACATAGGTCGGATTCAACAGGCTGACCTCGACCAGCTGGTCCACGGCCTTTCTCCTTTCCTCTATCGAGACGTTGAAGAGTTTTTTCGAGCTCATAATCGATCTGACCGTTCTGGGTTAATAACGGGCCGCCACCTTGATGGCGTAACCGGCGACCATGAAGACGACACCGAGGACGCCGACAATCTGCTCACGACGCATGCTGGAGAAGACCTGATCGTCTATCTGGTGTTCCTTAAGGACCCGATGATGCACCCTGAGCGCGGTGAAAGCGACCATCAGCTTGCCGACGGTGTCGGCGGTGATACCGATCATCTCCAGATCCATACTCCCAATCATTCTACCATGCCGTAAGCCGCCACGCCGACCGCCTCCGCGAAAGTGGGGTAGGCATGAGTCAATCCGGCGATGGCCGTATAGGGCAGGCCGGCCTTCATGGCCAAAGCGATCTCATGGATGAGTTCGGACGCGGCCTCCCCCAGGATATGCCCTCCGAGCAGCTTGCCGTCCCGACGGTCCGCCACCAATTTGACCAGGCCGTCCTGCTGTCCGGTGACCAGACCCTTACCGACGCCGGAATAGGCGCCCCGTCCGACGATCACGTCATGACCCCGTTCCCCAGCCTCCTTCTCGGTCAGGCCGACCGAGGCGATCTCGGGACGGCAGAAGATGACACGCGGTATCACCGAGAGGTCGGACCGCTCCTCGTTGCCCTGGATCGCGTTGATTCCGGCGACGTATCCCTGATCATGGGCCACGTGCGTGTACATCATCTGCCCGGCCGCGTCACCGGCGACATAGACCGCCGGATTGGTCGTCTGTAGGTATTCGTTGAGTACCGGCGCCCCCCGCCCGTCCAGTTCGATATCCGCCTTCTCCACCCGCAGACCGCGCAAGGCCGGGCGTTTTCCGGCGGCGACCAGCAACATCTCACCGGAGAGTTCACGTGCCTCGCCCCCCGCGACCGGCATCACCTGAACTACGGCCTGTCCGCCGTCACGACGCACCGCTGCCGCCCGGGAAGCCAGATGCAGACCGATTCCGCGCTTCCGGAAGGAATACTCGACGACCGCGGCCAGCTCCTCGTCTTCCCGAGGCACGAGACGCGGTGCGATCTCGACGAGTTCCACGCGACTGCCGAAGACGGCGAACAGGTGAGCGAACTCGATACCGATCGGCCCGCCGCCGATGATCAGGAGAGATTCCGGCACCCGTTCCACGGACAGTATCTCGGCATGGGTCAGGTAACCGGCCTCCGCAAGGCCCTCGACCGGCGGCGTCACCGTCTCCGAACCGGCGGCGATGACGATACGATCCGCCTCATAAGTCTGACCGGATACCTCGATACCGTCCCGACTGACGAAAGTCGCCCGGCCCCTGACGAGTTCGGCCCGCAGACTCTCCAGATAACCCTCAAGACGACCGCCGGAAGTCAACGAATCGACTATCCGGTCCTTACGCCGCATGGCTCCGGCGAAATCGAGCCGGATCTCCGGTATCTCCAGTCCGAATTCGCCGGCCCGGCGGGCCAGTTCCATCACTTCGGCCGTCCTCAACAGCGCTTTGGTGGGGACGCATCCGGTGTTGGGACACTCCCCGCCCAGCCTGTCCGCTGCCTCGATGACCGCCACCCTGCCGGCGCCGGCCTCCCGGGCCGCCTCCAGGGCGGCGATTCCGGCCGGACCGGAACCGATGACGATCAGATCGTATCTCTTGACCGACATAAATAGCCTGATGACTGTCCGATTATAGCATAACTGGGATGTCCTCTCCTGAAGGCCGGGCCGCGCTATCCAGGACCGGGACAACTTCCGCGGATCGCTGTCCTGGGGACCGATAAGGTCGGTGAGATCCGGGTCCGTACCGAAACCACCCGCTGCGACGGATATTTTGCTACAATGACCGTGCTATGACCAATCGCGAAATAGCCGACATCCTGCGGGAGATGTCCTTGCTGTACGAGATGGACGACGTCAGTTTCAAGCCGGCCGCATATGAGAAGGCGGCCGATTCCATCGGTCTGCTGGGTCGCGAGGTCAAGCGGATATTCGAACAGGAGGGGCGCCGAGGTCTGGATGACATTCCCGGGGTGGGCAAGGCGATCACCGAGCATATCGTGGCCCTGCTGACAGAGGGCACGTTCCCCGAATATGTCCGGATGAAGAAGCGGATCCCGGCCGACGTCCTCGGGCTCACGGCGATCGAGGATATCGGTCCGAAGACGGTCAAGACCCTCTATCGCCGGCTCAAGATACGGACGGTCCGCGACCTGGAGCGTGCCGCCCGCGCCGGACGCATCAGCCGCCTGCCCGGTTTCGGCAAGCGGACGGAACAGAACATCCTCAAGAACATCGGTTTCCTGAAAGCCGGCGGGGGACGCCGCCTGTTGGGCGAGATCCTGCCCCTGGCCCGGGAACTCGAGGGCCGGCTGCGGCGGATTCCCGAAGTGGACCACGCGGTCGTGGCCGGTTCGATCAGGCGCCGGAAGGAGACCATAGGCGACATGGATGTCGTCGTCACCACCTCCTCCCCCAAAAAGGTCATCGACGGTTTCCTGTCTTTCCCGGAGATCGATGAGGTCCTGGAGCGGGGCCGGACGATGGTGGTGGTACGGCTCAAGAACGGCCTGCATGCCGACATCCGCATCGTCCCGAACCGCAGTTTCGGCTCGGCCCTCCAGCATTTCACCGGCAATAAGGAGCATAACGTCATCATCCGCCGTCATGCCGCTTCTAAAGGACTGAAGCTGAACGAATACGGTCTGTGGCGAGGCAAGAGACGGCTGGCTTCACGGACCGAACAGGAGGTCTACCGGGCCCTGGGCCTGCCCTATATCCAGCCGGAGCTGCGGACGGCCAGCGGCGAACTGGAAGCGGCGCTGGAAGACCGGCTCCCCGATATCATCCCTTACGGTTCGGTGCGCGGCGATCTGCAGGTCCAGACCGATTGGACTGACGGCGTGGCCTCCATCGAAACGATGGCTGAAGCGGCGATGGAACTGGGTCACGAATACCTGGCGGTGACCGATCATACCAAGTCTTTGGCCATGACCGGCGGTCTCGACGATAGACAGGTGGCCCGACAAGCCAAGGAGATCGACCGCCTGAACGCTTCCCTGCGGCGGCGACGTAAGGGTTTCACCATCCTCAAGGGCAGCGAAGTCGATATCCTCAAGGACGGACGGCTCGACCTGTCCGACCGGACCTTGGCCAGACTGGACTTCGTCGGCGCCGCCATCCATTCCTCTTTCAAACTCAAGGCGTCCGAACAGACCGAGCGGATGATCGCGGCGATGCGCCATCCCCACGTGGACGCCATCTTCCATCCGACCGGTCGCATCATCAACAAGAGGCCGGCCTACGACCTCGACATGGCGGCTGTCCTGAGGGCAGCCAAGGAGACCGGGACGGCGATGGAGATAAACGCCTTCCCCGACCGACTGGACCTGCGTGATGCGCACGTGCGTCTGGCGATGGATCTCGGCGTGAAACTGATCATCGACACCGATGCCCATGCGCCGGAACACCTCAGATACCTGGATTTCGGGGTAGCCGTGGCCCGACGAGGCTGGGCCAGACGACGCGATGTCCTCAATACCCGCCCACTCAAAAGCCTGCTTAACTGGCTTAAAAAGCCTAAAGACAAGAGGCACTGAGCCTACTGGACGACGGCTTGTCGTTGCTGTATCGTGAGCGGTGATATCGCAGGTACGGTATCCCATAGGATTATTATGAAGACCGAACAAGACAACCCGAAAGAACGTAGGGGCTTCTGGACCAAGGAACAGGAGCGGCTGCTGCGGCGCCACGAGAACATGCTGTCCTGGCGGAAGGAACAGGCGGCGGAGATCGACCGGAGACGCGCCGAGGGACTGACCATACTCGTCAAATGCATGGATGAGCGCAATACCTTCCTGGAAGAGGCGCTCGACCTGTTCCCGGGAGAACCGCATGTCTTCGCTTCGGCCGGCGGCGAGCTCACTCCCGCCCTGTTCGGCGAGATATTCGAACAGGAGGTCACTGAGGCCTCGACGAACGAGAAGCCGTTCCGCATATACCTGATGATCCACGAGAACCCCAGCGACCCGGAGCTAGGCTGCGCCGCTTTCAGTTATGACGTGAGGACGCAGGAATCCAACCATAAGACCCTGCGCGGCAAGCTTCACCTGACCTATCCCACGGCCTTCGTCCATGTGCTGTCGCTGGATACCTCGACGATGCGCCTTCGGGCCGTCGAGACCGATCCCCGCGACCGTCATGCGAAGGAGCTGCTCTCTCCAGAACGGCAGCTGCCGGAATCGATGAGGACGGTGGGGCATGCCGGTCACGGCATATATTTGGGCGAAAGTTACCGAGCCTGGGTCACGGAGAACAACACCTATTTCCATCTGACCCCGCAGAATCCGGACATCAAGGACGACATCATGATCGCCCTGAAGATCATGGCCGAGAACAGCGCGGTGAACCTGGACAGCACGCCGGCCATACTGCATGTGGACTATCCGAAGTACGCCAATCTGGGACCGACCGTGGCCGCGAAGCTGAAATTCGACGAGCTGCTGGCGTCGTTCGAGGACGTCTCGGTCCTGCGCAAGGCCCTGGCCGACGGGAGTCTGCGGATATTCAAGACGGAGACGGAAGTCGAGACCTGGCAGACTGAAGTCCTGGAGTGATCAGTCAGGACGGATCCCTACCGCTGAGACCGGGCCGGGGTGGCGGAACGGCAGACGCAGGAGACTTAAAATCTCCCGACCGCAAGGTCATGAGGTTTCGAATCCCTCCCCCGGCACCATGTATTAATTAAAAAACCGCCGTCGGGCGTTTTTTTTTGACGAAAACCGGGGTGGATCAACCCTCGCGGAACTGGCGACCGCGGTACTCGAACATCCGCAGGACACCTGCCTCTTTCACCGTACGTCGCGGGGCGACCCCAGGCAGAGGCCAGGCCATCACCAAAACCCGACAATCGTCGGTCAGTTCACTCCGGAACTTATCGACCAGCCGCGGATAGCATTTCTCGAGCAGGAAGACGAACACCGTATCGGCGTCCTTGACGCTTCCCCTGAAGAGGTCCCCGTATCTGAGGCGGACGTGACGGTACTTGCGTCCGCCGGCCAGGCGTCGCAACAACGACCAGAGATATGGCAGCAGCGACACCTCATAACCGACCGCCTGGACGCCGGGATGACGGCAGGCGATCGAGAACAGCACCGAACCGTCGCCCGATCCGAGGTCGTAGACCTTGTCCCCTTCCCGGAAATCCGTTTCGCGCAGCAGCATCTCCCGCTCCCGGCGCCTCGTCGGTACCCAGGGGGCGGCGGATATGGCGCCCCAAGCGAAAGTCAGCACCACCAGGAAAGCGATGACGAATACGGCCTGTCCGATGTCGAAATACGGCATAACTGGGAGCTACTTTACCTCAGGATGGAGCCGCGGCCAAGAGCTGTATTTTTCACGATGGCTGAGATAGAATGACCGCATGCAGGAACAGCCGGAACAACGCGTAGTCGAGGAGGAGTCGCTCCTCGAGCCTCGGGCCCGCAACGAGGAACGGACCTTCGACCTGACGCTCAGGCCGAAGGTGCTGGAGGAATTCGTGGGTCAATCGGCCCTGCGGGAGAACCTGAACGTCCTGCTCCGGGCCGCCAAGATGCGTCAGGAACCGCCGGAGCACGTCCTGCTCTACGGGCCGCCCGGCCTCGGCAAGACGACGCTGGCCCACATCATCGCCGCGGAACTGGATACGAACATCCGGGCCACCTCGGGTCCGGCGCTCGAACGCGTCGGCGACATCGCCGCCATCCTGACCAACCTCGAGGATGGGGATGTCCTGTTCGTCGACGAGATCCATCGGATGAACAAGGTCATCGAGGAGGTGCTCTACCCGGCGATGGAGGAATACGCCCTGGATATCGTCATCGGCAAGGGGCCTTCGGCGCGCACCGTCCGACTGGATATCCCGCGATTCACCCTGGTCGGAGCCACGACCCGCCTGAGCCTGATATCGTCGCCGCTCCGCGACCGGTTCGGCGCGACCTATCGCCTGGATTTCTACGAACCGGAAGAACTGACTTCGATAATCAGACGCAGCGCCGCCATCCTAGGCAGCAAACTGCCCGACGAGGCGGCCCTGACGATCGCCAGCCGGTCTCGCGGCACGCCGCGGATCGCTAACCGGCTGCTCAAGCGTGTCCGTGACTTCGCCGACGTCAGGGCCGGAGGCAGGATCGACGATGGGGTGGCTCGCGGAGCCCTGTCCATGCTGGAGATCGACGGTTCCGGACTGGACCGGATCGACCGCCTGGTGCTCGAGACGATCATCCATAAATTCGGGGGCGGGCCGGT
>LJNP01000028.1 GCA_001303185.1 Parcubacteria bacterium SG8_24 | reverse complement strand
CGGCGGGGTCAAGGAGATGCGTGACCGCGCCAGCGCCAAGATCGTCGACGCTCATGTCCCGCTGGCCGAGATGTTCGGTTACGCCACACAGCTCAGGTCGATGACCCAGGGCCGGGCTTCCTATACGATGGAGTTCCAGCAGTACGAGCCGGTTCCGGCGAATATCGCCGAGACCATCAGGGAAGGGAAGGGTAAGTGACCGGGCGACGATGTTCCGATAGAGCGATCAGTGAGCGCGGGCCTGTCCGGCCCGCGCTTTGGAATCCGTCCAATGGACTGCCGCGGGGGACTGTTGACAAGCGTCGGTTATCCTATAAGATAGCCGCACTATGGACCCCCGACTTCTAGCCAAACTCATCAGCCTGACTGAGGCGGAAAACGGCCAAGTCGTCTTGGTGGATTCGCATTCGGGTAAGGCGATCGTCGTGCTCGGTCTGGAGACTTATCAGAGAATCAGGCAGGAAGGGCTCAAGGATAAGCCAGCGGACCAGACCACAGTCATGACCGCCGAAGGCGGTCCGGTAGCCCAGGCCCCGGATACGGAGGCCTCCCTGGATGTCTTACGCCAGGAAAAGGAGTCAGTTGTGCGGAAATTCAGTGCTCTGGACGATTTTGTACAGGGGTCGTCAGGAGACCCGGAGCGCCCAGAAATCCCGGTCACGGCACCCGCTGTCAGTGACTTGACACAGGAGGAGCTACTGGATAAGATAAACCGCGATATCGGTCGCTGGAAGCTGGCTCAGGAAGCCAAAAGGGCTGAAGAATTACAAGCGGCAGCCCGGCCCCGGAAGGCCGATTCCTGGCAGGGTACGGCGGAGGAAGAGGAACGGTTCTATCTGGAGCCACTGGAGTGACGGATCCGACCCCCGGTCGTGCCCTTGCAAGATTTTTTTGTTAAGGTGTATACTCTTTCGTGCTTCACGCACGTTATATATAGGAAGTAAACATTACTCATTTATCCGGGACCGCGTTCGAATCGACGCGTTCGCGGCCAAAATAATTCACTAAGTGTATGGCAGAGAAATTCGAGCGGACTAAGCCTCACGTGAACGTCGGTACCATCGGTCACGTCGACCATGGCAAGACCACGTTGACTGCAGCCATGCTCAAGGTACTGAAGCAGGCAGGTCTGTCGGCTCAGGACAAGAGCGTTGACGATCTGGACAAGGCTCCGGAGTCGAAGGCCAGAGGCATCACTATCGCGACCGCCCACTGCGAATACGAAACCGAGAACCGGCACTACGCCCATGTCGACTGCCCGGGTCATGCGGATTATGTCAAGAACATGATCACGGGTGCGGCTCAGATGGACGGGGCCATTCTGGTCGTTTCGGCCGCAGACGGTCCTATGCCGCAGACGCGGGAGCACATCCTGTTGGCCAGGCAAGTCGGCGTACCCTATATCGTCGTCTTCCTCAACAAGGTCGATCAGGTCGAGGATCCCGAACTCATCGATCTCGTCGAAGAGGAGGTACGTGATCTGCTCAAGAAATACGAGTTCCCCGGGGACGAGACTCCGATCATCCGCGGTTCGGCGCTCAAGGCGATGGAGAATCCCTCCGGCGATGACGCCAAGCCGATCCTGGAACTGGTCAAGGCGCTGGATGAGTACATCCCGGAGCCGGTCCGTGATACCGATAAGCCCTTCCTCATGCCGATCGAGGACGTCTTCAGCATCGAGGGTCGTGGCACCGTCGTCACCGGCCGCATCGAGCGCGGCATCGTCAAGCTGAACGAGGAAGTGGAGATCATCGGCATCGCCGAAACCCGGAAGACCGTCATCACCGGCATCGAGATGTTCAACAAGCAACTGGACGAGGGGCGCGCCGGAGACAATGCGGGCATCCTGCTTCGCGGTACCAAGAAGGATGAAGTGGAGCGCGGCATGGTCCTGGCCAAACCCGGCAGCGTGACGCCGCACACCGAGTTTGAGGCCGAGGTTTACGCCCTGACTAAGGAAGAGGGCGGCCGCCACAAGCCGTTCTTCAAGGGTTACAAGCCGCAGTTTTATATCCGCACCACCGACGTGACCGGCGAAGTGGAGTTGCAGGAGGGTGTGGAGATGGTCATGCCTGGTGATACCACCAACATCAAGATCAAGCTGATTTCACCGATCGCCCTCGAAGAGAAGCAGCGTTTCGCCATCCGTGAGGGTGGCCGGACGGTCGGAGCCGGGGTGGTCACCAAGATCGTCAAGTAAGTCAATCTCGACCCCCGCGATCTTTCACAGTAATCCCCACGGACATGGCAGCTGAAAAGAAGGCCACTAACAAGGCGACGGACGAAGAGATCCGGCAGAGGATCAGGATCCGGATCAGGGCTTACGATCACAAGATCATCGACCAGTCCACCCGGACGATCATCGAGACCGCCGAAAGGTCCGGAGCCACGGTGCGTGGTCCGGTACCGCTGCCGACCGAACGGAAGAGATATACGGTGAACCGGTCGACCTTCGTGCATAAGGATGCGCGGGATCAGTACGAGATCAGGGTGCACAAGAGATTGGTCGACCTGTATGAACCGACACCGAAGACCGTGGAGGCCCTGACGAACCTGAATCTGCCCGCAGGGGTCGACGTCGAGATCAAGATGTAGGTCAGCGGACAGCGACAAACGAAAAAAACGTTTTCGGGAGAGGCGGAGAAAGATCCTCCGGGAAAACCTCCGCCATCTCCCGCAAAACGGGGAGACAACGACTTCATTCAAAAGGAAGACGACAAACAAAGCCAACGTTACGTCGAAGGCGTCCGTTGACGGGCGGTCAGCCCGTCAGGAAAGGAGTGATGCCGATGGCGCAATGAAGGCCGGACGGCAGAGCGGTGCGATCTTTGGACCGTTCCGCCGTCCGGTTCTCTGATGCCGGACGGACAGAGGCTGGAAGCCGCCCCGGAAAGACCGGAACGGGCTTCTGGCCTTTCGTATACGAGTATTTCCACGGTAAATCACCGTATGAAGTTCATCATCGCCAGGAAGATGGAGATGGCACAGCGGTTCGCGGAAGACGGTACCGTCACGCCGGTGACCTTGCTTAAGGTCGATCCCTGCGTGGTGACGCAGGTCAAGACTGCCGAAAAGGACGGGTATGACGCTGTCCAACTGGGTTGTGAAGAGGACAAGAAGCTGAACAAACCGCGTCAGGGCCACCTCAAAGAGATCGGCAAGTCCTTCCGTACCTTGCGGGAGTTCCGTGTCGGCGCCTCTCCTGAGCACAAGGTCGGCGACGTTTTGGAGGCCGGACAGTTCAATCCCGGCGAGTTTGTCCACGTGGCCGGCACCTCCAAGGGACGCGGCTTCCAAGGCGTGGTCAAGAGACACGGTTTCAAGGGTTCACCGGCGACACATGGACATAAGGACCAGTTGCGGATGCCCGGATCGATCGGATCGGGCGGCGTCCAGAGGGTGTTCAAGGGTACGCGGATGGCCGGCCGGATGGGCGGCGACAGCGTGACGGTCAAGAACCTTCAGGTGGTCGAAGTCGATCCGGGAAAGGGTACGATTGCGGTCAAGGGGGCCGTTCCGGGGGCCCGGGGTTCGCTGGTCGCCGTGGTCGGCGGATTCGACAGGCGTCAAAGCTGGAAGTGAGACATATGCCGAAGGTCAAGCTCTACAATACCGAAGGTAAGGCGGTCGGGGAGCGGAAGCTCAGCGACGCCATTTTCGCCGTGGAGGTGAAGCCTGATGTGGTACATGAGGTGGTGGTGTCCCTGCGGGCCAGTGCCCGGCAGCCGGTGGCCCACACCAAGACGCGCGGCGAGGTGCGTGGCGGCGGAAAGAAGCCGTGGCGCCAGAAAGGTACGGGCCGCGCCCGTCACGGCTCCATCCGTTCGCCGATATGGGCCGGTGGTGGCGTGACTTTCGGTCCGCGCAGCACGCGTGACTATACCAAGAAGATCAACCGCAAGCTGAAGAGACGGGCGATGTTCATGGCGCTTTCGGATAAGGTGGCCTCAGACAGGCTTATCCTGGTCGAGTCGCTCGTCTCCGAGAACGGCAAGACCAAGGAGGCCGCCGGTCTGGTCGGTCGGTTGCCGGTCAAGGGCAGGGTGATGTTGGTGACCCCTTCCGGCGATGAGCAGCTGGCCCGCAGCATCCGGAACCTGCCGGGGATCATGTACGGAAACACGAACAGTCTGAACCTGATCGATGTATTGGAGAACGATTTCGTCGTGATGACCCCGGACGCCGTCAAGAGGCTCGAGGAGATCTACGGGGCCGAAGCTAAATGATCCGGCATATGGGTATTCTAGGAAAGATCAAGAAAAAGACGGCCAGTCTCGGGTCCAAGAAAGACCAGAAGTTCGAAAAGGAGAAGGAAAAGGAGACGGCGAAGGGTAAGAAAACCGCCGTTGCGCCTGAAGCCAAGGGGAAGAAGGCCGAGAGGAAGGCCGTGAGGACCGATGCGCCCGCTGCGGCAAAGACGACCGACCAGAAACCGGCCGAAGAAGCGGGCGCCGGAACTCAGGCTCGCGAGGGGTCCGCCCTCTCGTCTCGGGTCCTGATTAGTCCGGTGACCACTGAGAAGAGCGAGCGGGCGCAGTCGGTCGGCAAATACACTTTCCTGGTCTCACCTGACGCCAACAAGCATCAGGTGGCCCGGGCCGTCCAAGACCTTTATGGCGTCAGTCCGGTGGCGGTGCGGATAATGGTCCGTCGCGGCAAGTCCGTCCGGTTCGGTCGGGTGAGCGGTCGACGCAAATCCACCAAGCGGGCCATCGTCACCCTGAAGGCCGGCGACTCGATCTCCTTCTTAGAGGGCTGAAAAGAATATGCCGATCAAGATATACAAACCGACGACAGCGGGACGGCGCAGATCGAGCGTCGACGCTTTCACTGATATCACCAAGGACAAGCCGGAGAAACAGCTGGTCACCCGGAAGAAGAGGTATGCCGGGCGCAATGCCAAGGGTCGAGTGACGGTACGGCATCGCGGGGGCGGTGCCAGGAAGAAGGTCCGTCTGGTCGATTTCAAGCGTGACAAATACGGTGTACCGGCCAAGGTCGCGGCCATCGAATACGATCCGAACCGCGGCGCCCGTCTCGCCCTGCTGCATTATCGGGATGGTGAGAAGCGGTATATCGTCGCTCCCTTCGGTCTGCAGGTGGGTGACGAGATCATGTCATCCAAGGAGCGGATAGAGATCAAGCCAGGTAATCGCATGCCCTTGGAGATCATCCCGGTGGGTGTCGAGGTCCATAGCGTGGAGTTGACGCCCGG
The DNA here is from genome assembly GCA_001303185.1 of Parcubacteria bacterium SG8_24. Taxonomy (GTDB): domain Bacteria; phylum Patescibacteriota; class Patescibacteriia; order SG8-24; family SG8-24; genus SG8-24. The sequence continues at coordinate 7,846 of LJNP01000028.1, read as the reverse complement.
TGCCGGCGGTGTGGTGGCCAGGGGCGCGGGGGCCGGCGTGCAGTACATGGCCTTGGAGGGGCGGTTCGCCCAACTCAAGTTGCCTTCCGGAGAGATCAGGTTGTTCCCCAAGGACTGTATGGCTACGATCGGATCCGTCGGTAATGCCGACTACCGCCTTATCCGTTGGGGTAAGGCCGGACGGACTCGGCATCGCGGACGCCGGCCGGTGGTCCGGGGTAAGGTGATGAATCCGGTCGATCATCCGCACGGCGGCGGAGAGGGGCGAAATCCGATCGGTCTGTTGAAAGGCCCCAAGACCAAGTGGGGCAAGAAGGCCCTTGGCGTCAAGACACGCAAGGCCAAGAAGGCCTCATCGAAGTTCATCGTCAAGCGTCGTAAGAGCAAGAAATAACGTATCCGGACAGGGTTATGTCGCGAAGTCTCAAAAAAGGACCGGTCATCGACGAGAAACTGCTCAAGAAGGTTTCCAGGTTGAAGCCGGGTGACAAGACGGTCATCAAGACATGGTCCCGTTGGGCTCATGTCACTCCGGAGATGGTCGGTTTCACCTTCGGCGTGCATAACGGCAAGGAGCATATCCCGGTGACGGTCGTGGAGAACATGGTCGGTCACAAGCTCGGTGAGTTCGCATCGACCCGTAAGTTCATCAGGCACGGAGGTAAGATGCAGAAGGAGATGGAGGCCAAGCGGGTCGCGGCCGAGAAGTCCGCCGCCACGGCCGCCAAGAAATAATCAGGTCATATGGAAGTAACCGCCAAAGCCAGGTTCATCCGCATGTCCCCGAGAAAGGTCCGGTTAGTGGCCGATCTCGTGCGCGGTTTGGATGTGGCCAAAGCCGAAGCGCAGCTGAAGTTCGTCCGCAAGGCCGCGGCACGCCCGGTCCTTAAGGTGATCCTTTCGGCCAAGGCTAACGCCGAGCACAACCACAAGATGCGCCCGGAGGGTCTGTTCGTGAAGCGGATCATGGTGGATGGCGGTCCGGTACTGCATCGTTGGAGGGCCCGGGCTTTCGGGCGGGCCGCGCCGATCCGCAAGAGGATGTCGCATATCACTGTCGTGCTTGATGAGAGATCCGTCGGTATGCCGAAGGAGGTGGCTGCGGCGGTGGTCAAGCCTAAGAAGAAGGCGGTTGTCCAGGAGGGACAGGCCGATCGGGGAGCCAAGACCGCCGAGTCGAAGAAGTCCGTTGCCGGCGCCAAAGTAAACAAGAAGGGTGCGGGCAAGGGACCGGCCAGTCGCAGTAAGGGCGGCGCCAAGAAGGCCGGTACCGCCAAGAAGACGTCTAAGAAATGAGCTGTTATGGGTCGTAAAGTCCATCCAAAAATATTCAGGACCGGTGTCATCTATCCGTGGGACACCCGCTGGTTCGCGACCAAGCGTCGTCTTCCGGTCTTGTTGCGTGAAGACGAGAAGATCCGCCTGTTCCTGAACACCAAGCTCAAGGACGCGTCGGTCGATCGGATAGAGATCGAACGCACCCCTCGGGCCATGACGATCACCGTGCATACGGCCAAACCAGGTTTCGTCATCGGTCGAGGCGGCACTGGAGCCGACGAACTGAAAAAGTCCTTGCGCGAGATATTGGGCAAAGGCAAGGATAAGCTGAACCTGAATCTCAACATCGTCGAGGTCTCCAGACCTTCATTGGCGGCAAACGTGGTCCTGCAGTCGATGAAGGCCGATCTGGAGCGGCGCATGCCTTTCCGTAGGGTGCTGAAACAGCATCTGGACCGCGTGCAGAAAGCCGGCGCTAAGGGTGTCAGGCTGGTGGTCAAGGGTCGCCTCAACGGCGCCGAGATCGCCCGCATGGAAAAGGTGTCTTGGGGCAGCGTGCCGCTGCATAACCTGAGGGCCGACGTGGATTACGCGTCAGGTTTCGCTCGGACGCTCTCCGGGACCATCGGCATCAAGGTCTGGATCTACCGCGGCGAGATATTCGACAAGGACAAGGAGAAGAAGGAGGAGTCCATGGACGAGCCGCAGGTCGTGAGCAAGAGACCGAAACGCGGCTAACCGGAGACAGGACTTATGCTGCTTCCAGCCAAAGTTAAATACCGGAAAATGCACAAGGGCCGGGCCCGCAACAAACGTACGGCGACGACCAAGTTGGACGTGAGTTTCGGGGCGTATGGCCTGAAGGCGGTCGGCGGAGCTTGGGTGACCTCGCGCCAGATTGAGGCGGCCCGACGTGCCATGACCCGTTTCATCAAGCGCGGCGGCAAGATCTGGATCCGCATCTTTCCCGACAAGCCGATCACCTATCACGGCAACGAGAACACCATGGGCGGCGGCAAGGGGTCGGTCGACCATTACGTGGCCGTCATCCGTCCGGGGACAGTGATGTTCGAGATGGACGGCGTGACCGAGGATCAGGCCCGCGAAGCGATGCGTCTGGCGGCCTATAAGCTGCCGATGAAGACCCGGTTCGTGAAGAAGTAAACGTCTTGCGCTCCCTATGAAGATGCAGGAATTGAGAGAGAAATCAGATATCGAGCTCGATCGTCTGCTGGTGACGTTACGTGACCGCATCCGTGACTTGAGATTCCGCGTCGCCGCCCGTCAGTTGGGTGATGTCCGGGATATCCGGGAGGCCAAGAAGGACGTGGCCCGCATCCTGACCCTGCAGAAGGAACGGCGCGAGACGAAACGGGGATAATCAACCTTTGGATTATGGAGACAAGAGAAAAAAGCCGAAAGAGAGTGCTTCAGGGGACAGTGGTCTCGGACAAGATGAGCAAGACGGTGGTCGTCCGGGTCAACCGTATGAAGATGCATTCGAAGTACAAGAAGCAGTATCGGCAGTCGAAGAACTACAAGGTCCATGACGAGAAGGGCGAATGTCAGGTCGGTGACGTGATACGTTTCGAGGAGTGCCGACCGCTCTCCCGGGACAAGTGCTGGAGATTCATCGCTAAGGTAAAGGTCTGAGGATATGGTGCAGCACCGTTCGATGCTTGAGGTAGCGGACAACTCCGGAGCCAAGAAACTTCAGGTGATCAGGGTTCTCGGGGGGTATCGCAAACGCTATGCCGGACTCGGTGATATCGTGACGGCCGTGGTTAAGGTCGCGGTGCCGCATAGCGCAGTCAAGAAGAGTCAGATAGTCCATGCCGTGATCGTCAGGACCAAGAAGGAGACCCGGCGCCAGGACGGCTCTTATGTCAGGTTCGATGAGAATGCCGCCGTACTGCTGGTCGACAAGAAGTCCCGGGATCCCCGAGGTACGCGGATCTTCGGACCTATCGCCAGGGAATTGCGAGCCAAGGGTTATGCGAAGATCATCTCGCTGGCCCCGGAAGTGGTGTAAAGGGATGCTTATGCGAATCAGGAAAGGGGACAACGTCAAGGTCATCGCCGGCAAGGACAAGGGTAAGACCGGAAAGGTCATCCAGTCGTTTCCGGCCTTAGGCAAGGTAGTCGTTGAGGGCATCAACAAGACGTCCAAGCATCTGCGGGTCCGCAAACAGGGCGAGAAGGGTCAGAAGATCGAGTATAATGCCCCCTTCGCCGCCTCTAACGTACTGCTCGTCTGCCCGAAATGTGCCAAGCCGACCCGGGTGGGTTACAAGACCCTGACCGACGACAAGGGTTCCAAGAAGGTGCGGGCCTGCAAGAAATGCGAGGAGGTCATCGAATAGGTCTAAGTATGGACAAGACTCGTTTCGGAAAATTCTACGAGAAGGACGTCGTGCCGGCGCTGATGCAGGAGCTGGAGGTCAAGAACCGCCATGCGGTACCGGCGTTCTCGAAGGTGGTCCTCAATGTCGGTTTGAAGCCCGGTATCAAGGACGCCAAATACATCGAGGCGGCCGAAAAGACCCTCACCCTGATATCCGGCCAGAAGCCGGTCAAGACTTTGGCTAGGAAGTCCATCTCGAACTTCAAGATCAGGCAGGGCATGGTCGTCGGTATCATGGTCACGATGCGCGGCCGTCGGATGTACGACTTCCTGGACAAGCTGATTAATGTCACCCTGCCCCGCATCCGCGATTTCCGTGGCCTACCGACCGAGTCGGTGGATGAGCGCGGCAACCTGTCGATCGGATTCCGCGAGTTCATTGCCTTCCCCGAGATCCAGCCGGAGGATACGGACGTGATGCATGGTCTGGAGGTGGCGGTGGTGACCACGGCCGACACCAGAGAGGCGGGCATTGCCCTGCTTAAGGCCGCAGGATTCCCGTTCCGAGAACCGAAGAAAGCGAAGAAGTAACCCGCTACTATGGCGACCAAAGCTCAGAAAGCCAAATCCATGAAGAAGCCCAAGTTCTCGACGCGTGTCGTGCGCCGCTGTTGGCGTTGCGGGCGGCGGAGGGGTTATCTGCGGGACTTCGAGTTATGCCGGATCTGTTTCCGCGAGATGGCGCGTCAGGGAGAGATTCCCGGAGTCCGGAAATCTTCATGGTAAGCGCCGGAGGCGAGTAGATATCATCCAGAAGAAAGCTATGATAACAGACCCCATTTCGGACATGCTCACGAGGATCCGCAACGCGGCGATGGTGCGGAAAGAAGAGGTGCGTATACCGTATTCGAACCTCAAGTTCGCCGTGGCCAAGATCCTGGCCGCCGAGGGTTACGTCAATTCGGTGGACAAGATCCAGGAGAATCATGGTGAGATCGTGGTCAAGCTCAAGTATGAGCATGGCGAATCGGCGATCAGGTCGCTCAAGCGCATCTCCAAGCCCGGTCGGCGTTCTTATTCGGGGTATCGGTCGTTGCCGCGCGTCCTGTCCGATCACGGGATAGCCATCGTATCCACCTCCCAAGGGGTCATGACGAACAAAGAGGCCCGGAAACGGAAACTGGGCGGCGAGGTCCTGTGTGAGGTGTTCTGAGCGCGGCGTCTATCAATGAAGTCTTATGTCGAGAGTAGGAAAGAAACCGATTGAAGTGCCGTCCGGAGTCGAGGTAAAACTCGACGGATCAGTGCTGCGGGTCAAGGGTCCCAAGGGCGAACTGACGCTCGAGGTCCATCCCCAGGTGAATATCGGGATCGGCAGTGAGGCCGTCACGGTGACCGTCAAGAAGCCGGAGGACATCAAGCAGTCCGCGTTGTGGGGCCTGTTCCGCAACCTGGTCAACAACATGGTCATCGGTGTCACCAAGGGTTTCGAGAAGAAGCTCGAGGTCAACGGCGTGGGCTATAAGGTCTCGTTGCAGGGACAGGAACTCAAGTTAGATGTGGGATTCTCCCATGAGGTCAATTTTTCGGTGCCTGAGGGGATCGATGTCACGGTGGAGAAGAACGTAATTACGGTCAGCGGCACGGACAAGCAGTTGGTCGGCGAGACAGCGGCGCGTATCCGTCGGATCAGGAAACCCGAGCCGTATAAGGGTAAGGGTATCAAATACGTCGATGAGGTGGTCCGCAGGAAGGCCGGTAAGGCCGCCAAGGCCGCCGGTGCTGCCTGATGATTCAAGGATGAGAGGAAACCGAGACGATATATGATGGATAGGCACAAGAAAAAAGAGCAGGCCAGGAAGCAGCGTCACATCCGGGTGCGCGCCAAGGTTAAGGGTACGGCGGAACGGCCGCGTCTGGCGGTATACCGCAGCCTTCGCTACATCTACGTCCAGCTGATAGACGACACCACCGGCAAGACCTTGGTTTCGGCCAGTGATCGGGAGATCACTAAGAAGGAGACGGACAAGTTGCGTCAGGGAAGCGAGGGTCGCAAGGCCAAGACGGCGCTGGCCTATGCCGTCGGGCAGCTTGTGGCGGCCAAAGCGCTCAAGGCCGGAATCAAGACAGCAGTGTTCGATCGCGGCGGATTCACTTATGCCGGTCGCGTGGCCGCCGTCGCTGAAGGCGCCCGTGAGAAGGGCCTCGAACTATAATTACTGACCAGGGAATATGGCACACCAAACCGGCGGCCGGAGCCGCAACGTAAGGCCTAGGGAGCAGAGGGAATTCGATCAGCGGATTCTCGATTTGGCGCGCGTCACCCGTGTGACCAAGGGAGGTAAGAGGATGAGATTCAGGGTGTGCGTGATTATCGGAGACCGTAAGGGTCGGGTCGGATACGGGGTGGCCAAGGGAGCGGATGTCGCCATCAGCGTGAACAAGGCGGTCGCCCAGGCGAAGAAGCGGCTTTTCCGCGTACCGCTGGTCGGCGGTACGATACCGCACGCCGTGACCCGCAAGTATTCGGCCGCCAGGGTGCTGCTCAAACCGGCCCCTAAAGGTACGGGAGTCAAGGCCGGCGGCGCGGTGCGCGTGGTCCTGGAGCTGGCCGGCGTGCCTAATGCCGTGGCCAAGATACTCGGATCGGACAGCAAACTCAATAACGCCAAGGCCACCATCGAGGCCCTGAAATCGATGAAGCGGGTCGCCGGAGAGTCGAAGTCCCGGAAACACCCGGAGCGGCCGAAGGATGAGTCCGGCGAGCCCAAGAAGAAGACCGGGGCCGGCGACGGGAAGAAGTGAAGAAAGTGCCGCGAAGACCAGAGAAGACTATGACAGCATTAGCCTTACATATTTTGAAGAGATCGACCGGATCCCGGCGCAAGTCCAAGCGTCTCGGTCGGGGTAACGCCAGCGGCAAGGGGACGACCGCGGGGCGTGGTACCAAAGGACAGGGAGCCAGGGCCGGAGGACGTAACCGGCGGGCCTTACGGGGTATCCGTCCGGTGATGCTGCAGACGCCCAAATTGAGGGGTTTTCGGAGTCTGAAGACCCCGGCCTACGCGGTCAACGTCGGACAGTTGGCTGCGGCGTTCGCGTCCGGTGACAAGGTCAGTCCGGCGACTCTGGTCAAGAAGGGTCTGGTGCCGACAGCACGACAGAAGAGGGTCAAGATACTCGGTCAGGGAGCCATCCGCAAGAAGGTGCACGTGGTCGACTGCGAGATTTCGGAATCGGCCCGGAGCAAGATCGAATCGGCCGGAGGGTCAGTGACTTCCGGCAAGGGTTGAAGACATGGTAAAATGAGGGTCACCATCGCCGGCCGTCGGTCGGCGAGGTCGTGTCCGACCTATGACCAAGACGCTTCGTCAAATCTGGAAATCGAGCGATCTCCGGAACAGCATCGGTTTCGTCGTCGCCATGTTGGTGATTTTCCGGGTGGCCGCACACATTCCGGTACCCGGAGTCAACACGGAGAACCTGCGTGATTTTTTCTCTTCCAATGCCGTTCTCGGCATGTTGAACGTGTTCTCCGGCGGGGCGATGGAGAGTTTCTCTCTGGTGGCCCTGGGTGTCGGTCCCTACATCACCGCGTCGATCATCTTCCAGCTGTTGGCGATGATCGTCCCGCGGCTTGAGGAAATGCAGAAGGAAGGGCAATCGGGACAGCAGCGCATCAATCAGTATACGCGAATCTCGACCATCCCTTTGGCGATGCTGCAGTCCTACGCCATCATTTCCGTGCTGCGACAGTCACCGCAAGGGATCATCGGGGACCTCAGCGTCTTCAACCTGATCGTAGCGATAGCCTCCATGACCGCCGGCACGATATTCCTCATGTGGCTGGGCGAGCTCATTTCCGAGAAGAACATCGGCAACGGCATCTCGATATTGATTTTTGCCGGCATCATCGCCCAGCTGCCCACCAGTCTGCAGCAGGCCTTCGTGACGTTCGAGACCTCTCAGATCATCAACTGGCTGATATTCCTGCTGATAGCGATCATCACCGTCGCTGGAGTGGTCTTCATCACGGAAGGTCAGCGCAACATACCGATCGTCTATGCCAAGCGCATGAGGGGTTCCCGTCTCTATGGCGGAGTCCAGACGCACCTGCCGCTGCGGGTCAACATGGCCGGCGTGATCCCGATCATCTTCGCCATATCCCTGGTGCTCTTGCCGCCCATGATCGGGCAGTTCTTCGTGAACGCCAAGACGCCCCGG
>LJNP01000067.1 GCA_001303185.1 Parcubacteria bacterium SG8_24 | reverse complement strand
TGGCCAAGGTCGAGCGGGACCGCCGGATGACGGAGTTGGACTGCCGGCACCCCGGCTACGGTTTCGCCCGCCACAAGGGCTACGGGACAAAAAGACACCAGCAGGCGCTGGCGGAGTTGGGTCCCTGCGAGGAGCATCGGAGGTCGTTCGCCCCGGTGCGCCGTCTCATCGGCTGAACGGCCGGTCGGTTGACCGTCGGGCAGCGAGATCGGTGAAGAGCCGATCTATTTTTTTTGCTGAATCGTCCCAACCGAACCGATGGGCCCGTTCCAGGCCCCGAGCCCGCAGGTTGGCGCGGAGCGGGCCATCCTCCAGCATCCGGGCCATAGCCTCGCGCAGTCCATCGGTCCGGTAAGGGTCGACCAGCAGTCCGGCGTCGCCGACGACCTCGCCGAGCGACGAACCATGGCTGGCGATGACCGGCGTGCCGCAGGCCATCGCCTCGAGCGGCGGCATGCCGAAACCTTCGTAGAAAGAGGGGTAGACGAAGGCGGTGGCGCCGTTCAGCAGCGCCGGCTTGTCGGCTTCGGGTACGTAACCCAGGAAGCGGATCCGGTCCCGCCGCCGAGCCCGGTCAGCCTCCCGGAAGATGTCCTTGAAGAGCCAGCCCCGCCCGCCGGCGATCACCAGGTCGATACCGGCCTTCAGGCGGTCGTAGGCCCGGATGATACCGATGACGTTCTTGCGCGGTTCGAGGCAGCCCAGGAACAGCAGGTAGGGTCCGGACAGCCCGTGGCGCTGCCGGACTTCGGCGGTCTCCTCCGGGGCCATCGGGCGATAGGCCGCGCTGACGCCCGGATGGACCACCCGAATCCTCTCCGGCGGCACCCCATAGGTCTCGGTGAGATCGGTGCGGGTATGTTCCGATACGGCGACCACCGCCGCGGCCTGTCGGAGCAGGCGGTCCGGGCGCACCAGCCGGTGCCACAGCCGTTGTTTCGGCGAGAAGAATTCGGGATAGCGGACGAACGACAGGTCATGGACCGTGACCACCGACGGGAGCCGCGTCGCCGCGAAGTTCAGGTTGGGCATGAAGACCAGGTCGGCGTCGCCGGCCAGCTCCTCGATCCGCGGCCGGCCGAAGAGCGTCAGGGAGAGGTTGAGCAGCCTGTTCGGGTAGCGGCTCAGGGCATGAGACACCGAGCCCGACCGGTCCGGCAGGTCATCCGGCCAGCGGCCGCCGGAAGAGTTGCCGAACAGCGTGTAGTCGTGCCCGGACATACCGAGCAGTCGTTGCAGCAGATTGGCCGTATATAGCGACACGCCGGCCCGGCGCCGCTCGAGCAGCGGTCTGATGTCGAAGATGATGCGCATAACCTGATATTACCAGCTGCGGCCGATTCTTAGCCATGCGGTCGGGGACACGAAAAAAGCCCGTTCGGGCTTTTTGTGGTCTGTCACGGCGGTATCGATCACGCCGGAGTGGCGATCCGTTCCCGCTGTTGCGGTTCAGCCGCGACGACGGTCGGTTCGGCCGGTCCGTCGCCGAACTTGGCGTATCCCGTCTCCACGAAACGGCGTATCCGTTCCTTGAAGCGTCCGGTGTCGAAAGTGCAGGCATGGGCGCGGATCGCCGCCGGATCGAAACGTTCCGGCTCGAAGCGGATGATCTCGTTGGCCAGCTCTTCCCAGCTCTGCTCCTCGATGAAGACGCCGGTCTTCCCTTCGATCACCGTCTCCGTCGCCCCGCCCTTGCGGTAGGCGATGACCGGGCGGCCCGAGGCCATGGCCTCGACCGGGGTGATGCCGAAATCCTCCTCCTGCGGGTGCAGGTAGGCGATGGCGCGGGCATAGAGTCCGGCCTTATCCTCTTCGTTGACATGACCCAGGAATTCGATGTGCCGCTTGGCCCGCTTCTTGAGCTCAGCCATCTCCGGGCCGACCCCGAATATCTTGAGCGGGATACCCAGCTTATTGAAGGCCTGGACCACGATGTCGAACCTCTTGTAGCTCACCAGACGTCCGCCGGCCAGGTAATAGTCGCCGACCTGCGGGGCCACGGCATAGCGGCCGGTCTCCACCGGCGGATGGATGACCGTGCTGTCGCGCTGGTAGTACTTGCTGATCCGTCGCCGTACCGTGTCCGAATTGGCGACGAACCGGTCCACCCGGTCGGCGGCCAGGCGGTCCCACTGCCTGATCCTGGTGAGCATCAGGGGGATGATGCTCTTGATCGGCCGGGGCAGGTTCATCTCGTTGATGTAGGAATGGGTGTCCGACCAGAGATAGCGGGTCGGGGTGTGACAGTAGCAGACATGCAGCGTTTCCGGCCGGGTGATCACCCCCTTGGCGAAGGCCGAGGTACTGGTCAGCACGGCGTCGAAGCCGCTCAAGTCGTACTGTTCGGTGGCCGCCGGCATCAGCGGCATCAGCCACTTGTATTTCTTCAGGGCGAAGGGGAGGCGTTGGAGGAACGAGGTACGGATATCCTTGTCGTCGAAGGCCCCACCCATGCGCTTGGGGTCGTGCAGCAGGGCGAAGGTCGGCGCTTCCGGCCAGATCTCCTGAAAGGCCTGCAGGACACGCTCCGCGCCGCCGTCTTGCACCAGATAGTCATGTACCAGCGCTATCTTCATAACGGGTTCAGTAAGCACCTCTCCTCGAGAGTACCACGAATGGCGTCTTCACCAGGACTATCAGGTCGAGCCAAGGTGACCAGTTCTCGATGTAGTAGATATCCAGCTTGACCTCCTCGTCGAAGGTCAGGTCGGCCCGGCCCGAGACCTGGGCCATGCCGGTTATGCCGGGCTTGATGGTCAGGACGCGACGTTGGTCCTCGCGGTATCGCTCCACCTCCTCGGGCAGGTGCGGCCGCGGCCCGATCAGGGACATCTTGCCGACCAGTACCAGGAACAGTTCCGGTAGCTCGTCGATCGAGTAGCGGCGGATGAACCGGCCCACCCGAGTGATGCGCGGATCGTCCTTGATCTTGACCAGCGGTCCCTCCTCCCGCGTGTCCAGGTGCGACAGTTCCTTATAGCGCATGTTGTGCGTACCGGGTTTCATCGAGCGGAATTTGAAGTAGCGGAAGGGTTTGCCGTGCTCGCCGATACGCGTCACCGGCGACCCGTCGTCGGTCCGGGAGAAGAGGATCGGCCCCTTGGAATCGAGCTTGATGGCGATGACCGTAAGCAGCATGACCGGCGAAGTCAGGATAATCAGGAGCGCGGCGACGACGACGTCGAAAACCCGCTTGAAGATACGGCCCCAGCCGTCGAGCCGCGTGCCCTTGACCTCGACCACTGGCACGCCGGCCAGGGTGCCGATCTCGATGTTCTTGGCCCGGGTGTCGAGCGGGTCGGCCGAATAACGCAGTGACAGGTGATGCGAGTAGGCGAAGGCTAGGATGCGGCTCAGCGTCTCGCGGCCGATGTCGGGAGAGGAGACGATCAGGTCGTCTATCTCGGTGCGTTCCAGGAGCTCCTCCAGCTCCTTTTTCGTCCCGTCGTCGAATTGGGCGAAGCGCTTGATCACCTTATAGCCGACCGACGGGTAGCGGGAGAAGGTCTCCATCATCGCCGAGGTGGTGCGGTCGCCGCCGCCGATGAGCACGGTGCGGTGCGTGCCGATGCCGAAACGCAACAGCGCCCGCTGCAGCAGGCGCATGGCTACCCGACCGGAGCTCAGGTAGACGATGACGAAGAACCAGGCGGCCAGGACGATGAACCGGGAGGAGAAGAGCTCGCCCCGGAAGAAGATGACCACGATGACCGTCATCATCGCCGTCGAGCCGGCCAGGAAGATCCGCGACAGCTCCATCCGCAGCCGGCGGGCGCTCGAGACACCGTAGAGCCCGGACATCGCCAGGAAGAGCACGGTGACGACGCTGACTCCGGCGGAGAACAGCAGGAAGTCGCCCGAGGCCAGCCAGCCGAAGCGCAGCGAATAGGCGGTCAGCGCCGCTGCGAACACCAGCAGGAAATCGAGCGGTACCAGGATGGAAAGGAAGGTCAGTTCCGCTTTTTTCATATTATTATGGACGCATAACCTATATTAGAGCTATTTCGGCGGGGAGGCAACATCTCTTCGGAGGTGCCCGACAGTCCGGTGTGGCAGGTTTCCGGAGGCGCTCCCGGACTGCCCGGGAGCGCCTTATTTGAGGCTGGAGAGCGTTGACAGAGACAGACTTTTCTGCTATATTGTCAGCGTTCCGTTCCGGAACGTCCTTTTCTCGGCAGGCCGGATGATCGCCCCCTTCAAGGGGGAGGAAAGTCCGAACACCCCGGCGGCGTAAGCCGCAGGAAGTGGGTAGTCGCTAACGGCGACCGGGAGAGACGGAACGGTCGGTAGGCGCCAGTCGTCTGTCGTCACGCCGTCGAATCCTAGGGAAAGTGCAACAGAAAACACACCGCCCGAACCGGCGCTTCGGCACCGGTGAGGCCCTCGACATCCGTCGGGGCCGGGTAAGGTTGAAAACGTGAGGTAAGAGCTCACGCGGGACAGCCCGGTGACGGGCGCCGTGGAAAACCCTACCTGGTGCAAGAGCAAGTTTGGTAGCTCGCTAGAGGCCGCGGGAAACCGCGGTCCCAGAGAGATGGTCATCGTCTTCCCGTCCGCGGATGGGAAGGGACAGAATTCGGCTTACAGGCCTGCCGGGAAGGAAAAAGACCCGTTTCCCTCGAGGAAAGGGGTCTTTTTTCGTATCTGATTCAGTGGCTCAATCGAGCCCTACCCGTTTACGGATCTCACTGAGATTCTTTCGGGCCAGACCGCGGGCCTTTTTGGCGCCGCCGGCCAGTATCTTTTCGACCTGTTTGGGATTCTTGAGCAGTTCAGCCCGTTTTTCGCGGAAGTCGGCGAAACGTTCGGTCAGTCTCCGAGCCACCAGCTCCTTCAGTTCCGAATAGCGGATCGGCTGGTCGGCGACGACCCTCTCGGCCTCGCCGGCCTTGCCGAAGAGGCGCAGCAGTGCGATCAGGTTCCAGGCGCCGGCCAGGCCGCGCAGCTGCTCGTCCGGTTCGGTATCAGGTTCCAGGGCCGCCATTCGTTTTTCCAGTTCTGTTTCCGACATCGACAGTTCGCCGCTCGACTCGGTCACCGCCCGTTTCACCTTGGCCAGGATATCCTCCGGCCCGTCGGAGAGCGCCACGTAGGACCTTTCGCCGAGGCTCTTGGACATCTTCTTCAGCGGGTCGGTCAGGCTGCGCAGCTTCGGCGTGTCGGTCAGGAGCGGCTGAGGTTCGGGGAAGGTCCGGCCAAAGCGGTTGTTGAAGCGGCGGG
>LJNP01000027.1 GCA_001303185.1 Parcubacteria bacterium SG8_24 | reverse complement strand
GCCCGCTCGCAATGCCTCGATGAGCCGGTCCTTGCGCCGCCACTCCTCGTTCAGCCACGCTTCGATGGCCTGACCCTGCGGTCCGGGAATGAATTGCGCCTCGACGGTCACGGTCCGGCCCAACAGCGGCTCCAGCGTGAAGATGGTGTCGGCTCCCTCGATATCGCCCCAATCGGCGGTGATTGAGAGCACCGGCCAGTCGCCTACGACCTCCTGGAGCACCCGCATGCCTCCGGCCCGCGGCGGCAGCACGTTACGGTATTCCCCGATACGTGACGAGACGAACGCCGCGTTGTGATAGGTGGTGCCCTCCGGGAATATCAGGAGACAGGCGCCGTCCTCCTTGGCCCCCTCGGCGCACCTCCTGACCGCTTCCAGATCCCGAACATCATTACCCAGGCGCGACAGGAAAGCGCAGCCGGCCTCACTCGCCGCCCGGCCGATCACCGGCATGGCGGCGACGTCACGTTTGGCAACACCCCGTACCTTGCGGTAACCCATCCGTCGCAGGGCGGCGTGCATGATCAGGATATCGAACGAGCTGCGATGATTGGCCACGACCACTGCCGGAGCCGGTTCGCCGCCGGCCCGGATCGGCAGACAGAACTCGAAGCGGCATCTCATCAGCCAGCAGAAGACGGAGAGGACGCGGTCGCTCCAGCGCAGGTTCCAGGCGTAGGCCCGTTCGCGGTGTCTGCTGCCCCCGATACTCCAGAGCCGGTCCCAGACGATGACCAGAAGCAGACCGGGGTAGGCCACGAAGAGCAGGAGAGACAGGCTTATCGTAAGTGAAAAAAAGAACCAGAGCGTCCGAAGAAGTCCCATTTTCGGCTCCTGAACTTTGGGAGATTAGGTAAACGCTCGACCTGCTGTTATACCTCCGTACCGCTCCCGCGTCAACCGCCCGAGAAAAAGCGGTCTCCTGCGACCTCCCGGCTTTGACAGCATCCCGCGGGGCAGGCAGGCTAGAGGGAGTACATTGGACGAGAGAAGGAGGAATGATGCCGAAAGAGAGCGGCCTGATCCGTCCCTGCCGCTGGTACGAGCTGCCCCGGGTCATCGAGATCTTCAAGGATTGCGGCGTGCACTACGAAGTCTGTGACTACGAGAGCGGTTTGCGGCAGAAACTGGAGCATGACCCCGAGTCCGTCCTGGTCCTCGAGTACCAGAAGAGGATCGTCGGCGCCGTCCTGCTGGTCTACGATCCCTGGACGTCCTTCATCTTCCATCTTGCTGTCGACCCCGATCATCGGAGAAGGGGATTCGGCAATGCGCTGCTCGAGGCGGCCGAGAACCGTCTGCGGCTACGCGGTACCGGCAACATCGCCGCCTACATCCTGCCCGGCAACCGTGTCTCCCTGGACATGGTCAGGAAGCGCAGTTTCGTCACCTTTCCGCTCAGGGTGGTCTGCGTCGACAAGCCTTTGGCCAAGCCCGGAGCCACTTTCTGAAAAACACGCCCGTCAGGGCGTCTTTTTTTGGGACTTGAAAGCGGCGACCATCAGGACGCCGCCCCATTTCGATCAGATCTGGCTGCCGCCTCAGAATTCCATCCCGTCGACCAGCCTCCTGACCTCTTCCGGAGGCCGATCGGACTGTTCGGCGAGCAGTTTCTTCACCTGGCCGACGGCCCGGCCCATCTCCGGGCCGGGCTTGATGCCCCGTTCCTTGATCAGATAATCCGACAGTTTACCGCCGAATATGGCGGCTTCGCGCGCTGCTTCAGCCTTCTTGGCTTCCTGCTTGGCCGCCTCCTGATGCACCAGCTCCAAACCCTCTTCGTATTTGGCCCACACGGCAGCGAAGTCGAGCTGAGACTTCCTCTCGTTCTTGGAGTACTTGAGTTCGCCCTCTTCCAGATCTATGTGCTCCGTGGCCTGGGCATCGATTTGCAGGATCGTAGTCAGGAGCCGCACCGTCTCGCGCCGTTCGTCGTCGTCGGAACCGAAAGTCTCGAACAGCGCCACCGTCTTCTTCGGCGACTGTTCGAGGAGAGAGGTGTTCATGTGATTGCGGACTATCGTCATCAGCGTCTCCAGCCTCTCGCCGGTCAGGCCGTTGGCTGCCAGACCCTTCCGTATGTCGCCGCCCCTCGCCTCAGCGTGCCCGATCGCATTGCGCAACAATATGCCCTTCTTCAGATTCTTCTCGGTGGCTTTAAGGTTCTGGTCCTCATCCATCACCTCCGCCTTGCCCAGGTCGTGGTACAACATCAGGATACGCAGCTCATGCTTGAGCGCATCCGGGAGATCCAGGGAATCCACCCGACGGATGGCGGTTTTGGCATGATCCCAGACGGAAGTCCCCTCGGCATGGACGACGGATCTGATGCCGAGCCGCTCCATGGCCGCCTTAAGAGCGGTCGGGTCATTCAGGCTATTGATGATGTCTTCATGGCCTTCGGGATGCTGACGGACACCTTTCTGCTCGATGACCGCCTCGACATTCTCGCGATTGGCCTCGATTCCCAGTTCAGCCAGCTCTTTTCGGGCCAAAACTTCGGGATTATCGAGGGTGTCTGGATGAGGCACGTTTCGCCCCGCTTCGTTCATCATATCCCCTTATCGTTAGGTTTTTTCTGACGTTACATCAGTAATTATATCATTTGGCCACGTTCAGCCTAAATATTCCGGATAGCGGCCCGTCCCGATGTCTTGACAATTGCCGGATTTTCGGCTTAGGTTAAGGGTCCGATTTTTCGGACGCGTGCGGACCTTAAAAAAGATATACTGCGACCAAAGGAGGCAGCAGTGAAACGTTTCAAAACGAATCGACCCGGTTTCATGATCAGGATCACCCTGCCGCTGCTTGCCGTATGTTGCATCGCTCTCGGATGTGTCGGCTGTGACGATGAGGAGCGTCTTCACGACATCTCCTGTCACCCCGGCGATCCGGCGACCGGACATTACGATCCGGATCTCGAGGAGCTTTGTGACAACCACATCGACGACAACTGTGACGGCAACGTCAACGAGGGGTGTGAGTGCATCGACGGGGAGACCCTCTCCTGCGGCAGTGACGTTGGCGTCTGCCGACATCAGACCGTGACCTGTGTCCATGGCCAGTGGCCCACCTGTATCCCGGTGGTCGCGGCCAGCGAGGAGACCTGCGACGGTCGGGACAACGACTGCGACGGCGAGACCGACGAGGGACTGGATTACCGCGAGTGCTGGACCGGCCCGTCGGATGTCCTGACTGACGGCAGTACCGCCTGCCGTAAGGGCTGGCAATCCTGTACAGAAGGCCGTTGGAGCCCCTGTCAGGACCAGGTCCTGCCGGAAGTGGAGAGGTGCGACGGTCGGGACAACGACTGCGACGGCGAGATCGACGACGATCCTGTCGAGGTCGGCGAGCCCTGCGGTCCGGCCGAGGAAATCGGTCAGTGTCAGCAGGGCCGGACGGTCTGTTTCATGGCCGAAGCCATCTGTCCCGATGCCACCTTCGCCCAGAACGAGATGTGCGATGCAGTCGACAACGACTGCGACGGACTGATCGACGAGGATCTCTACCAGCTCTGTGAGACCATCTGCGGTCAGGGCATCGAGACCTGTCGTCTGGGCAGCTGGGTGGATTGCTCCGCCCCGGTACCGCAGGCTGAGGTCTGTGACGCCATCGACAACGACTGCGACGGCGAAGTCGATGAGGGCTGCCCCTGTTATCCCGGGACCGTGGCCCCCTGTACCGACAACATGGTCGACGAGTCCGGCGAACCGATCACCTGCGGCTACGGACTGACGACCTGTGACCAGAACAGCGAGTGGGGCCCCTGCGAGTTCGAGGGTACCGGTCCGGAGTTCTGCAACAACTGGGATGACGACTGTGACGGCGTGATCGACGGGATCACCGCCGAATGTGGCGACCCGACGACCGCCGGCATCGGCGAGTGCCGACTCGGTCTGGCCGAATGCCTGGAAGGCGCCTGGGGCGAGTGTGTCGGTGCCGTGGTGCCGCTCGAGGAGATCTGCGACGGCCTGGACAACGACTGCGACGGCGAGATCGATGAGGATCTCGATCCGCACGACAAGGTCGACATGGTCTTCGCCATCGATATCTCCGGCTCGATGTGCGCCTATTACCAGGCGCTGGCTGACGGCATCTTCCACTACGTCGAGGACTTCCAGGGTACGGAACACCGATTCGCCCTGGTGACCTTTCCCGGCTGGGATGACGGCGAAGACGAGCATATCCTTTCGGTCGTCACCAACCTGACCGACGTCGCCTCCTTCCAGTCGCATGTGGCCAACCTCAGCTGCAGCGGCGGCGGTTCGGAGCCGGGCTACGACGTCCTGCTGGAACTGTCCGATCCGGCCAACGGCGCGGGCATCAACTGGCGCGCCGACGCCTTTCCTTACATCGTTTACGTCACCGACGAGGAGGCGCAGACCTGGAACAGCGTCACTGAGCAGGATATCGCTCCGCAGATGGTGAACTGTGGCCTGCCCGGCTGCAGCGCCGGGGATTCGATCGAGATCTTCATCATCACCAACCTGAACTTCGTCTCGGAGTACGACCAGATCGTCTACTACGAGACGGCGACTCGGGTGCTGGAGATCGATCCGGCCGAATCCGGCCGCTACACGGACCTGCTCCGCGGCGTCTTCACCAACGTCTGCATCCCCCCGGAGGATACCGGGGAGGGAAGCTAGCGGACACTACGACCGCCCGTCGTCTGACGGGTGGTTTTTTTGTGGCCGGACATGCTAGGGTATCGGGGACGATACTTAAGGTGAACCATATGCGATTTCGTTATCTTCTTCCCATGATCGGTGTGGCAATCCTGGTCGGCGCCGGATGTGCCCCGGGACCGACGACTGACCAGACGGCCGGCCCGGCCGAATCGGACCTGCCGATCCGGTTCGTCGAGATGCCTCTGGACATACCGGAAACGCCGCCGGCTCGGGCCGCTACGGAAACGGACATGCCGACGGCTGACGACAGGCCGTCCGCGACGGAAGTCCCACCGGTCATCCTGCGAGCCGAACCGGAGCCGGGCCAGTTGCTCGAATTCTACGGCGCGGAATGTCCGCACTGCGTCAACATGATGCCACTGGTCAAGCAGTTGGAGCAGGAGACGGGTGTCGACGTGATACAGTTCGAAGTCTGGCATGATGCGGACAACGCGGCCAAGATGCGCGAATACGATCAGGGCTACTGTGGCGGCGTACCGTTCTTCTTCAACACCGGTTCGGGCCAGTGGCTCTGCGGCGGCCAATCCTACGATAAGCTCAGGGCCTGGGCCACAAAATGACCGACCGCTGATATCCGACGCCCCGATGATCATCGGGGCGTTTTGATTCTAGGTCAGCGCATGCTATGCTCTGGCGATCCGACAGGACGAGAGGAGTGATCATGGTCCGCAAACCCATACACTGTCGACCCGCTCATTTCTACGGCATCATCCTGCCTCAGCTCTTGCGCTGGGAGGCGGCCTGGCATGTCTGGTTGGCCACCCGGCACGGTGTCGACCGCCACTGCAGCGGCCTCCTGGCCACCGGCCGATCCGACCTGACCGTCTCGATCCAGGGCGATTCCCTGAGTTTCCGAGCGATCGAGATCGAGCGCGCCGAGAAGCGTGGCGCCCGACTCCTGGCGGTCGTCCATATCGGATTCGACGATCTCGGTGACGCCGCGGATTTGATCGGACGGATCCGTGATGGCGCCCCTCAGGCGGCTATCGTGCTGATCGTCGATGAGGCGATCCTGTTCCATCAGGCCGCGGAACTCTATCGTTGCTGCTCCCAAAATCAGGTCGACGCGCTGGTGCGCACGGGATTCCCCGACGGTCGGATTCCCTTACGCAAGACGGTCGAGCGGATAATGCTCTATCATGACAGCCGGCCTGTCGGCTGATGACCGCCCCCCTGACCATGGGCGGTTTTTTGTCCAAACGGCGCCTCATGATAAGCTGTGGCGACCGATGAAAGAAGGCTGGACATCGCGACGTATTATTATGGAGACCGCAGATATGTCTGCTGAGGAACAAAACGCCGGGGAGATGCGGGAAAAGACCGACGAGGAGCTGGTCAGGCTGACACTCGAGGACCGGGACTGTTTCCTGTATCTGATGCGACGTTACCAGGCCCCCCTGGCCCGTTACATCGTCCGTCTGGCCGGACTGACCAGGGAGGACACCGAAGACGTGCTCCAGGAGAGTTTCATCAAGATCTACCGGAACCTGAAGGGGTTCGATACCTCGCTGAAATTCTCATCCTGGGCCTACCGCATCACCCACAACGAGACGATGGACCATCTGCGCCGCCGCCGATCCCGCCCGCGTATCATCGAGACTGCCGATCAGGACGAGCTGCTGCGTCGCATCGCCGCCGATACCGACCTGGAGACCGCCGCGGACCGCGATCTCATGATCCGTATCCTGCGACAGAGCTTGGCCAGGCTCAGCCCCAAATACCGGGAGGTCCTGGTCCTGAGATACCTGGAGGAGCGAGATTATCGGGAGATATCCGATATCCTGCGCCTGCCGGAGGGTACGGTGGCCACCAGGCTGAACCGGGCCAAGATCCGGCTACGGGGAGAATACGTGAAGTCATCCGAGAAAGGAGGGGACCTATGACCGATATCGCCAAGACGACCCTGGAAAGGATCCGTAAGGACAACCACCGGCCGTTGCCGGGCTGGTCTTTCGTCGTGAAGAACGCCGCGACCTGGCTCGGTTTCGTCACGCTCGTCGCCCTCGGCGCGCTCTCCGTCAGCATCGCCCTTTTCCGAATAAGCAGACACGATTGGGGGGCGGCCAGGCATCTCCAGGGCCAAGCGGCCGGATATCTCCTTGAGGGGATACCTTTGGTCTGGTTGGCGCTGATCGTCGGGCTCACGGCGGTCTCTTTCCTCGATTTCCGCCATACCAGGACGGGTTACCGTTACCGTCCGTTCCTGATCATCGTGACCAGTATCCTCATCAGCGCCGGTCTCGGCGGCGTCCTCTACGCCGTCGGCGTGGGGCAGAAGACCGAAAACCTGCTCTCCACCAGGGTGCCGATCTATCGTCGGCTATCCCCGGCTACCGAGGCCCCCTGGCAACGCCCGCAGCAAGGGCGCCTGGGGGGCGTGGTCGTCGAGGTCATCACCGACAGACATCTCAAGTTACGGGATCCGATGGGCAGGATCTGGGAGGTCACCTTGTCTGATGGAGTAGGCCTGCCTGAGGGCATCGCCCCGGACGATCCGGTCCATCTCATCGGTTTCAGCCGGGGCGAGCTGGACTTTGCTGCCCGCCACGTCCGGATCTGGCGACGGAAACTGCAGCTGAACCTGGAATCCGGTCGCCGGCCACCCGGTCTCTTGCGTTTTCGCCACCACCTCAGCAGATGACGGTGAGGGGTCAGAATCCGGTCTCTCCGCTGCCGACACGACCGCCGATTTGCCTTATCCGGACCTCTCTTATAGGGTTAGGGAGGTCCTTTATAATGTAAGATTAACCTGTCCGCAAAGAAGCGAGGTGACCCTTGAAAGCACGGATACTGTTCCTGCGCTGGTCGTTGGTGGTGAGCCTGACGGTCGTCGGACTCGTCATCGCCGCCGTCCTCGGCTGGTTCGAACTGATGTACCGGCTCGACGTCACGAAATTGAGCGTGGCGATCCTGGTCGTCTTCGCCGCCGCCACCGTCTGGTGCGGCCTGCTGACCTGGCGTCTAGAGACCGGCCTCGAAGTCATCCGCGGTCCCGAGAACCGGAGTAAGCTTTTCCGGGAAGTGGACGGCAACGCCGAACACGGATGGTTCGCCGCCGGTATCTGCGAGAAGCTCGGCCTGACCGGGACGGTCTTCGGGTTCGTCATCATGCTCATCGGCGGATTCAGCGGCTTCCAGAGCACCGATCCGGCGGCTACCCAGCAGCTTCTCGAACGGCTGAGCACGGGCATGTCGACCGCCTTCATCACCACCCTGGTCGGTGTCATCTGCAGCATCCTCCTGAGCATCCAGTATCACCTGCTGGCCCGCGCCGTGGAGAGATACAAGCCATGAGACGGCATCGCTTGGGTCTGGGCGTGGTTTTCTTCGACATCATGATGAACGCGCTGCTCTGTTTCACGGCCCTGTTCATCCTGGCTTATGTCCAGATCAGGCCGGAGAGCGAAGACGAGTCGGCCCTGGCCACCGAAGGCAAGTTCGTCGTGGTCATGGAATGGCCTAACCAGTCGGAAGACGACGTAGACCTCTATGTCCAGGACCCTTACGGCAACATCGCCTATTTCCAGAGCCGCGGGGTGGGTCTGATGCATCTGGAACATGACGACCTTGGCGCCCGCAATGACAGCATCACCACCGCTTCAGGAGACATCCGGGTCGAACGGAACGAGGAGCGCGTCATCATCCGCGGCATCGTGCCGGGTGAGTACGTGGTCAACGTCCACATGTACACCAAACGGGATCCTGGGGAGACACCCGTGACCGTCAGGCTCTACCGCCTGTTGGGTCAGGATACGGAAGTGATGAAGCGTGAGCGCACCCTCCGGATGAACGGCGACGAACGCACTGCCTTCCGCTTCACCCTCGATCCGGAAGGCATGATCTCCAAGATCAACGAACTCGAGAAGACCTTAGCCGGACCGCTGGTCAACCGTTTGCGCGAAGGGGTGCCGTGATGCATCTGGCGACATTGGCCATACCGTTCGCTTTCGTGCTCTTGGCCGCCCTGTTGTGCTGGTTCGTCGTCACCGCCAAGGGCCGCTGGTGGGTGAAACTCACCCTGGTCATCCTGGTGCCGAGCTTCTGCTTCGTCATCTGGGGAGCCCTCTCCAGCTATCTGGGCTGGCCGACGGACGAACGCCCGGTCGGCAAGACCCTGCTTCTCTGGGTTTCGGTGCAAGAGCCCCAGCCGCAGGGCGCCGAACCCGGCGCTATCTTCCTGTGGCTCGTCCCGCTGGAAGAGGAAGAGGGAGAGGAATCCGGGCCGCTCTCGTACGCCAGGCTGGGCGGAGAGCCTCGGGCCCACCGGTTGCCCTACGACCGACAATCCCACGAGATGCTCAGTCGGGCCGCCGATTCCCTGAGACAGGGCCGACCGGTCGTGCTGGAATGGATCGAGCGTGAACCGACCGAGGGCGGCGGCGGATCCGGATCTCCCGAGACTGAAGAGGGTGAAGAAGGTCGTCCGGAAGGCACTCCCCGGGAAGGTAACCGCTACGGTCATCAGGATCAGGAATTCCGGATGTACGAGCTACCGGCCCCGGTATTCCCGGAGAAGGACAGATAAACGCAAACCGCCCGTTCGGGCGGTTTTTCTTGTATGGAAAAGGCCGCCTTCTTGAGACAGCCTGTCATGGTGAGGAGGTGCGGTCAGATCATGTTGGCCGGTACCGGCACGTCGCCCAACAGCCGCATGACGTTGCCGCGCAGCACCTTGCCGATCCTCTCCGATCGCCAGCCGCGGTCCAGCATGGCGTCGGTCAGGTTGGGCAGCATCGATATCTCGGAAAGGCCGGAGACCGGGACGATCATCCCGTCATAGTCCGAGCCCAGGGCGACATGGTCGTCACCGACCAGGCCGATGATGTGCTCCATGTGACGCACTACCGCCGCCGGACCGCTGCCGCCCAGAAAGCCGGCCGAAAAGATGATGCCGATCACGCCTCCGGTCGACGCCACGGCCCGCACCTGAGCGTCGTCGATGTTCCGCCAGTGACGGTAGGCGCCGCTGATGCCGGTGTGCGACACCAGCACCGGCCGCCGGGCCATCCGGCAGGCCTCCAGGAAACCGCGGCGATTGACATGGGCCAGATCGACGATCACCCCCAGAGCCTCGCAATCCCGCAGCAGGGCCTGACCGAAACGGGTCAGTCCCGCCCGGTCGCGCCGGCCGAGACCCATGGCCGGCCGGCAGGCCCGATTGGCGCTGAAATGCGCCAGGCCGAGATAGCGGATACCGCGGCGCGCCAGACGGTACAGGTCGTCCTGACCGCCCTCCACCGCATGAGCCCCCTCAACCCCCAGGAATGCCGCCAGCGCACCCCGGTCGGCCGCTGTTGCCGCCTCCTCGCAGGTACGCACCTTGACGATACGCTTCGGGTGGCGGCGACAGAGATCATCCAGCCGATCAATCTGTTGGTTCACTGCCCAAAGGCAGCTGAGCCGCGGCCGGGGCAAAGAGACCAGTCCGAAAAACTGACCGCCGACCAATCCGTCTTCCAATCGGGGCAGGTCGACCTGTCGGAACCAAGCGCTCTTGGGCAGGAACGGTCGGTGGGACCTCCCCAGGTCGTATCCGATCAGGCTGGCCCACAGGAGGGAATCTCCGTGCAGGTCTATCGGCGGGTAGAGCCGATGCAGCTCACGGGCCGCCGCCGAACCGTATCGGGTCGTCCTATTCATCCGGAACATGTCATTTCCATCCTCATGGTAAGTCTCCAACGATGTGAAGGAACGGCCTTTCAGACTATCCGAACCGCCCGTTACGCGCAACGACCGACCGGCATCGGCGGCCCGTCGGATACCGACGTGCCGGCTATACAGAAGCGTCGGCACATGATAAAGAACTGGCACGCACCTTCAACCTCGGGGATTACGCCCTGAAATCGATGAGAAAGAAGGGGAGACAGCAGTGAAGAAGGCCCTCTGCATCATATTATCCGGTCTGGCCATCGTTCTCACGATCCTGTTGGCCGTCTCACACCAGGCGGCCGACCGGCCGGAGAGGGGATTGAACCGCCCGCAGACCGTCAAGGCCACGCCATACGACCAGAAGGACGTCGTGGTCAACGGCCTGCGGCTGCGCTATATCGACGAAGGTCAGGGGCCGCCGCTCATCCTGATTCCCGGCCACGCCTCGCGCATCGAGCAGTTTGACCGGCTGGCGCCGCTGCTGCTCGAGGACTTCCGCGTATTGATCTTCGATTTTCCCGGCAGCGGCTATTCGGACAAGCCGGAGCGCGATTACGGCCTCACTTTCTACGAAGACACGGTCTATGGCTTCCTGGATGCGCTGGGGGTGGAACGCTGCTACCTGGCCGGAGGAAGCCTGGGCGGCAACCTGGCCCTGCGGCTGGCGCGCCGCTCTCCCGAACGCTTCCCCCGTCTGGTCGTCTGGGGTCCGGGCAGCGCCTGGCCGGCCAAACCGTTCCTGGCGGCGGTGATGCGTACTTTCGGCGGGCAGACTATCTTCTGGCCGACGGTCTACGGTCAATCGACCTTCTGGTACAGCGACGGTTTCGCGGATCGACAGGCAAACCTGCGGGGGATCTACCGGTATTTCGAGGAAGTGGTATCTCCTCCCTTCATCCGCATGTATTGGGATCTGGCTGCCGAGCAGGTCGGCTGGTCACTGTTCGAAATCGCTCCGGAAATCGATACGCCGACCCTCATCATCTGGGGCGACCAAGACAGGGGCGTGGGCATGGACCGGGGGGTACGGCGCCTGCACCAAATGATGCCCCACTCCGAATTCCTGACCATCACCGATGCTGGGCACGTGCTTTCGTTCGAGCGGCCGGAGGAGACCGCGGGCGCCATCGCCGAGTTCCTTTCCCGACCGGACGAGGCCTTACCCTGAACGGCTCTCTGACCGCCCCATCCTGCACGGATGACGGGGCGGTTTTCGTTAATGAATGGTGTCGACGGTTGACAGTATCCTGCCGGAAGACCATAATGGCAGGTCGAGACATCCTAGGACCGATACCCGTGATGCCGGAGGTGGCATGTCCCGCGACAATTTCCCCCAAGCCTGTTCCTTCATCTGCCGAGCCTGCGGCAAGCTGACGGCCAGCCGTTCCCGTTGGCACGTGCACCACCAACTCTGTTCCGACGACGGCTGCGCGGAAGAGCGCGCCCGGCGGCCGGTTCCTGATCCTGACGACGGTCTTCATCAGGACCCGACCGTCCATTAGGTCCGTCGGGGCGACCCCTTTCGGACAAGTCTAGCGCCTGGTTCCCCCTGGACAAGGAGTGATCATCGATGGTTTCCCCGCAGATGATGACTGATCTGGGTTCACTTCTGGTCTTCATCCTGTTGGCGACAGCCTGTCTGCGCATCGCTCTGCGGCGATACCGCAAACAGGAATTCTGCCCGGCACGGATATACTCAGGACTCTGTTCCATCAGCATCTGCTGTGGCTTCTGCCAGTTCATGTCGATGCTGCCATGAAACCATGACCGCCCCAAAGGGCGGTTTTTCTGTACCCGAAGGCGAGGAGCCCGCCGGACGGAGATTGGACAGCGCCGTCCGGCCGGTGGATAATAGAAGGAGTACCTTAGACCATGTGGGGTTCGCCATGAAAATCCTCAAACGACCCACCTGGAAACGCCGTATCGTCTGCCCCGGTTGTCAGGCCAAACTGGAAGTGACCGCTGATGACGTGCGGCGGGAAGCCATTTATATGGACTGGGAGTGCTGGGACGCACCGAAACGCTGGTTCGTGGATTGTCCGCTCTGCCGGGAACGCCTGTTCCTGGACCGGCCGCGACGCCCGAAGCTCCTCAGGTTCCTCGACCGCTGGTTCCTGCCCGACCATGTCAAAAGGAGAGCCCGCAGCGAATGATGCCCCGGTCGCCCGCATCGGCGCCCGCCCTGTCTGGGAGGGGCGCCTTTTTTATCCATAAGAAAACCGGCCCGCGTTGGGGGCCGGTGGGAATCAGGGAACTGCGGTGCCCTGATCGAGTTCCTGAAGGAGGGACTTGATACCATCCCTCAACTGACGGACGCCGCGTTCCAAGTCCGGCGGGACGAGCCCGACCAGACGGTCGAAGATCTGCAGATAATCCCGCTGGGTTTCGTCCAGCTGTTTCCTACGGAAGGCGGCGGAGATCTCCGGCCGGTCCAGAGACCGCAGGTTGTCGAGGCGGTCACAAGCCTTGACGAGCAGGGTCTTCCAGTCAGACATCATCAACCTGCCGATATAGCCCTCTTTGGGGACCTTGGAGAGACCCTTGACGATCCGGGTCACCTCAGTCCCGAAACAGTGTTCCAGCAGTTCGGGAGTCAGGTCCCGGGTGTCTTCGATGCCGTCATGGTTCAATGCGGCGATGATGAGCGTCGGATCGACGACCTTCATCTCATCGATCAGTATCAGAGCGACCCGACGGAGATGTTCGAAATATCTCCGAGGTCGTCCGGCGGCATCGGTCTCTAGCCGGACCTGCCAACGATGGGCGTACTTGGCCAAGGTATAGGCCAATTCGATGTCGAGCAGGTCTGATGGCGCCAAAAGCGGCTGAATCCGCGCAAAAAAGGTCTCGCGATTCTCTTCCATCCTGAAACCTCCGTGATGGTGCCCGATGAAAAAACTGTCAAAGACCGGTTGCCTATTATGGCCTTTCGGCTGGATTGGCGCAACCGCCGCTGCCGACGGATTCCGGGACGGTTCCCTGGATGGCATAAAGGAGTTACAATAGTATAAGAGGGGATATCGAGACGGGGTCGAGACCTGAAGCCGGCTCTGTCACCACCCCCTGTGGCTTTCCGGCCACATCCGCCTAATTGACTGAGGCCTATGCGACCAGA
>LJNP01000066.1 GCA_001303185.1 Parcubacteria bacterium SG8_24 | reverse complement strand
CAACAACGAGATCAAGAGCCTGATCATCGCCCTGGGCACGAACATCGGCGAACAGTTCGATCCTGCCGGGTTGCGCTACGACCGGATCATCATCATGACCGACGCCGACGTCGACGGGGCGCATATCCGCACCCTCCTCCTGACGCTCTTCTACCGCTACTTCCCGCAACTGATCGACGACGGCCATCTCTACATCGCCCAACCGCCGCTCTATCGCCTGAGTCGCGGCAAGGATATCCGTTATGCCTACAGCGACGACGAACGCGACCGCCAGCTCGCGGAAATGACCGCGGCCAGATCCGAAAAGAAGACTGCCGGCGCCAAGAAGGGTAAGAAGAAAGAGGTCGCCGCCGAAGAGGCCGCAGAAGGCGAGATCACCAATGTCGGCGGCGTGACCATCCAGCGCTATAAGGGTCTGGGTGAGATGAATCCGGAACAGCTCTGGAGCACCACCATGGATCCGGAACAGCGCGTCATGCTCAAGGTGACGGTCGAGGATGCGGCCAAGGCCGATTCGCTCTTCGGAATCCTGATGGGTTCGGACGTGGAGCCGCGCAAGCGGTTCATCCAGACACACGCCAAGAACGTCAAGAATCTCGATATCTGAAAAAAGACCGCGTCATGACGCGGTCTTTCGGCCTGATACCGACTGGCTGAGCAGGATCAGGCTGCAGACGAAGGTGTCGCAGCAGCGACAGTACACCCCATCGCCCTGGAGTGCCGTTTCCCCGAAGCGGGCCTCGTGATCCTCGTAGGAAGATTCACAATTGGGACAGTCGGGCGAATTCTCCACCTGAAACGTGATATCGTCCTGATCGGTCCAGGAATCCTGCCGGAGCATGGTCCACCTCCTTATGCGGGGCTTCGGTGTATCCTAGGCGTTCAGCGGCCGATTGGCAAGCCCCCGTGGTCCGGACGGCCTCAGACTTTGACAGACTGCCGGATATGGTGTAGGGTTACCGCGAAATCAAGTTCGTGCCGCCCTCACAGGCGGTTTTTAGGACCGAATCTTATGATCTCATTCATCAGGAACAATCCCCTGGTCAGATACGTCAGGGAGTCCAAACAGGAACTCAAGAAAGTGACCTGGCCGTCACGGCAGCGGGTCATCAAGGATACCGTCATCGTGGTCGGCCTGTCGGCCGCGGTAGCGATCTTCTTCGGTCTGATGGATTACTTCCTGGCGGCCGGTTTCCAGAGATTCCTCCAAGTCTAGCTCCCCAAGGTATGCCTAAACAGACCCAACAGCTCGGCCGGCGCTGGTACGCGATCCACACCTACTCCGGGTACGAAGAGAACGTGGCCCACAACCTACAGCAGCGCATCGAATCGATGGATATGGGCGATAAGATCTTCAGCGTGCTGATACCCAAGGAGAAGAAGATCAAGATCAAGAACGGTAAGCGCAAGGTCGTCGAAGAGAAGATCTTCCCCGGATACGTACTCGTGGAGATGGCGGTGACCGACGACTCCTGGTACGTGGTGCGTAACACCCCCAACGTCACCGGCTTCATCGGCACCGGTACGATCCCCACGCCGATCTCGGAGAAGGAGATGAAATCCCTCCAGAAGAGGATGGGCGTGGAAGAGCCGGAATACAAGATCGACGTCGAGATAAACTCTCCGATACGCATCACCGACGGACCGTTCAAGAACTTCGAAGGTAAGGTGGCCGAGATCGACGAGGCGCGCGGGAAGATCAAGGTGCTAGTGTCGATGTTCGGCCGCGAGACGCCGGTGGAACTGGACTTCCTGCAGGTCAAGAAGATCTGACGCATCATGCTCCGCTGATACCGAGACCGCCTCTTCAGGCGGTCTTTCGGCTTCCGGAACATCGGGGTTCGTTAAGGCGGTCCGACCCTTGCGTCAAACGGCGATATCAGGTACTCTCCCAGCGCATACGGTGTGGCCGCGGCGCCGATCGACCTGACGCCACCGGACCAGCTTCTCTCCGTATCACTGCACCCCAGGTGTGGCACTTGTTAAACAGGACAAATATGGCAGCCAAGAAAGTCAAGACGCAGATCAAGCTGCAGATCCCCGCAGGTCAGGCCAACCCGGCCCCGCCCGTCGGTCCGGCCCTCGGTCAGCATGGCCTGAATATCGCGGAGTTCTGCCAGAGGTTCAATGCCGCGATACGATTTCATCCTGAAGACCCCTCCGGCCGCCGAGCTGCTCAAGAAGGCCGCCGGCATCGAGAAGGGGTCGGGCAAGCCACTGACCGACAAGATCGGCCGGGTGACCCGCTCCCAGGTACGCGAGATAGCGGAGAAGAAGATGCCGGATCTCAACACCACCGACATCGAGGCGGCGATGAAGACGATCGAAGGCACGGCCCGACAGATGGGCCTGGAGATCGCCGACTGACCGTCTCCCGGACTAAGACACCTAATCGTGTGGGAGATCCGGCCGACCGGATCGCCAAGACCACATGAAAACTATGCCTAAGCACAGCAAACGCTTCAACGAGCTGAAGGTGTCATTCGACCCGAAGGCTCTTTACCCCGCCGAGGAGGCCCTGGAACTGGTCCGCCAGACCTCGACGACCTCGTTCGACTCTTCCGTGGAGGTCCATGTCCGGCTGGGGATCGACCCGAAAAAAAGCGATCAGCAGGTCCGGGCGACCGTGACCTTGCCTCACGGCACCGGCAAAACCAAAAAAGTAGCGGTGTTCGTCTCTGCCGAAGCGCAGGAGAAGGAGGCTAAGGCCGCCGGGGCCGATCTGATCGGCGACGAGGAGCTCATCGCCAAGATAGCCCAGACCAGCAAATGCGATTTCGATATCGCCGTAGCCACGCCGGAGATGATGCCCAAGATGGCCAAGATCGCCAAAGTCCTCGGTCCGCGTGGCATGATGCCCAGCCCCAAGAACGACACGGTCACCACCAACATCAAAAAGACGGTTGAGGAGCTGCGGAGGGGTAAAGTGGCGTTCAAGAACGACGATACCGGCAACGTCCACCAGATCATCGGTAAGGGTTCCTTCACCAAGGAGCAGCTGCTCGAGAACTACTCGGCCTTCATGGAGGCTCTCCGCCGCGCCAAACCGCCCGCCGCCAAAGGTACGTTCATCGCCGGCGTGAGTGTCTGTTCGACCATGGGTCCCGGCATCAGGGTCTCGTTCTGAAGTCCGGCGGATCCGGCCGCCGGTCACAGCACCATGATCTTCTCCGACAGAGACATCCGCCAAGCGGTCCGGGAGGGCCGCATCAGCATCGACCCCTTCGAGCCGGACAACGTCCAGCCGGCTTCGGTCGACCTGAGACTCGACAACCACTTCCTGGTCTTCGATACGGTCAGTCATCATATCATCGACGTGAAACGACCGGTCGACAGCCTGATGAAACGGGTGGAGATAGACGAGGAACAGCCGTTCATCCTACATCCGGGGGAATTCGCCCTTGGGGCGACTTTCGAAGAGGTCGGAGTAGGTGACGACGTCGTCGGCCGGCTGGAGGGCAAGAGCTCGCTGGGGCGTCTCGGGATAATTATCCATGCCACCGCCGGCTACCTGGATCCGGGCAACCGCCTGAAGCTGACCCTGGAGCTGTCCAACATCGGACGGCTGCCGGTCAAACTCTATTACCGGATGCCGATAGCCCAGATATCGTTCTCGCCGCTGACCTCGGCCTGTGAGACGCCCTACGGGGACAAGTCACTGGGCTCCAAGTATTTCGGGGCCCAGGAGCCCCAAGCCTCGCAGATGTGGAAGAATTTCGACCAATCATGAGCCGACACAGCGCCAAACCGACAAGACGACTTACAGCAGGGCTCATCGGCCTGCTGTTTACGCTAGGCCTGACTGTCTTCCTGTCCCGACCGGCCTCGGCCCAAGTCGACCTCGGCATCGGTTACGCTGAAGTGATCGGCCTACCTATGGTCGACATCAGGGAGATCGCAGCGATACTGATACGGTCCGCCCTGGGACTCGTGGGATTCATCCTGGTGTTGCGGATACTGTGGGCCGGGTTCCTGCTGATGACCCATGGCGGCAACGAGGACGCCCGCGGCGCCGCTATCGAAGAGATGAAGAGTGCCGTCATCGGCATGGTCATCATCATGACTTCGGTATCCATCGCCCGGTTCGTCATAGACGCCGTCGTCCGGGCGAGTTATGATTTCCTCTGATATGAGGCTCGAGATCAGGAGAGTCGACCCTTCGCTGCCCCTCCCGGCGTATAATACGCCGGGTGCGGTGGCTTTCGACCTCTACGCCCGCGTCGAGACCGCCATCGGCCCCAAGGAACTGGTCCGCATACCCTCCAACCTGATCGTCAGCCTGCCGGCGGGCTATACGCTGCTGGTCGCCTCAAGATCCTCCACGCCCCGGAAAGGCCTGCTGGTCCCCCACGGCATCGGCGTGATTGACCAGGATTTCCGCGGACCGGAAGACGAAGTGGCGATACAGCTGTATAACTTCACCGACCGGACGGTGACGGTGCGGCGCGGCGAGCGCATCGCCCAGGCCCTGATCATGCCGATTAAGAGATGTGTACTCACGGAAAAAGTGTCGCAGGAAACGGATAACCGCGGCGGGTTCGGCAGTACCGGATGAAACCGCCAGCTGGTCACGGAGACGACACGCTGAACGCACTGACAGGTGCGTTTTTGAGACCACTTCATCCCCAGAACACGCTAAAAAAGACCGCCCCTCGATCTGGCGGTCCTGCTGAAGAAGAACGGTGAGGCGGGGAATCACCAGGCCGCGCCGATGCGGCTGCGGACTATGGAAATAACCGAATCCGCCGTATCGTCGAGCCGGCCGTCGGCGTTGACGACCGCATGGTCGAACCTGTCACACAGGCCCAGCTCATGACACATCACGGCCAACCGGCGTTCGAGCTCCTCCGGTCCGGTGCCGGGACGTTCGGCGATCCGTCGCCGCAACTCATCCTCGGTGCTCTTCAGGAAGAGCGTGACGGCCTCCGGAAGCAACTCCTTGATGATCAAGGCGCCCTTGACGTCGAGGATGCCGAAAACCGCCGGATGGCGACCGCGCATCTCATCGAGTACCGTCCTCGACGAACCGTAGAAATTGCCGTAGTTCTCGGCCCACTCGAGAAAGTCCCCCTGCTCACGCAGTCGCCGGAAGGTCTCCGGGGTGACGAAATGGTAATCGCGGCCGTCGACCTCTCCCGGCCGCGGTTCGCGGGTGGTGGTGGTGACCAGCCTGGCCCAGGAAGTCTCCTGCTCCAGGATCCGGCTCACCACGGCGGTCTTTCCGGAAGCGGACGGTCCGGTGACCACGATATATCGGCCCTGCGGCATGATCCCTCCGATTGATGATGAGCTAAATTACAGGGGCCACTTTACCACCGGCCCGAGACCGCCGCAAGACGGGCTCGGACCGCTTTGCGGTGGTACCGTCATTACTGCTACAATGTAGCCCCGAAGGGACTGACCTGCTGACCTTATGGACCGCCTGTTCACCGAAGAGGAACGCCGACTGCTCGCCCGATACGTCACCGACACTGATGGCGACATCTTCGCCGTATCCGGTCTCGAAGGCATCGTCGGAGCGATCTATGCCCGTTACAGTCGGGCCCCGGGCGGCTTCAGGGAAACGCTGCTCAAGGAATTCATCAGGGAGGAACGCCTGGACGCCAAACGGGCCCAAGACCTGATCGAGCGGGTCCTGATCGCCTTCGGCGACGACTCCGTCGGCGAACTCGAGGGGGCGCACATGTCCTTCGAGAACATCTCCATCCTGGCCACCAAGGAGATCGAGGACCGGCGCATCGGCGGCTCCCCGATCGAACAGTCGACCCGCTACGTCTTCTACGACCAGCGCGACCAGAAAGGTTGCTTCCGGTATTACCGCGATCCGGAGGTGATGGAATCGGACCATGCGACGGAATACGTGGCGACGATGGATTTCATCTTCGGTACCTACTGCGACCTGATCGAACCGATGCAGGAATATTACCGCGGACTGAAACCGTTGGCGACGGCGGCCTACGACATCGACGGGGACGGCGAGACGGAACGTCTCCGGGACCTCCGTGACTCGGCGGACATCAAGGCCTTCCGCCGCACCTACAAGACCGACATCCGGACCCGTGCCTGCGACACTCTGCGTTACCTGCTGCCCATCGCCACCAGGACCAACGTCGGGGTCTTCGGCAACGGCCGTTTCTTCCAGAACGTGCTCAGTCACTGCTATTCCCACCCCCTCCCGGAGG
>LJNP01000026.1:13668-19499 GCA_001303185.1 Parcubacteria bacterium SG8_24 | reverse complement strand
TGTCGGCATCTACCGCCGGTTACGGCAGCCGGTATTCCGAACTGGTTCGGCTGGTCGAGGAGACGGAAC
This sequence comes from Parcubacteria bacterium SG8_24, assembly GCA_001303185.1. Taxonomy (GTDB): domain Bacteria; phylum Patescibacteriota; class Patescibacteriia; order SG8-24; family SG8-24; genus SG8-24. Next base: position 19,430 of record LJNP01000026.1, on the reverse strand, counting down.
TGAACACCCTGGTCGTCGACGTCAAGAACCATCGGGGTGAGCTGGCCTTCCGGCCCAAGGCACCGGCTCTCCAGCCTTATTCCGAGGAGCGGCCGCAACTCGGCGATCTCGAGGAGTTCACGCGACCGCTGCGCGAGAAAGGTATCTACCTGATAGCCCGCATCTTCGTCTTTCAGGATCCGGCCTATGCCGAGAGGCATCCGGAGTGGGCCCTCCAGCGGCAGTGGGGCGGTGTCTGGACCGATTATCGCGGCGTCAAATGGCTCGACCCCGCCTCCCAGGAGGTCTGGAAATACAATGTCGCCGTGGCCCGCGAGGCTTTTCGCGGCGGGTTCGATGAGATCCAGTTCGACTATATCCGGTTCCCGTCGGACGGCAATATGTCGTCCATCAGCTATCCGGTGTATGACGGACAGGTCGCCAAGCGCCAAGTCATCAAGGATTTCTTCCGGTTCCTGGATAACCAGTTGAGGGTCAGGTACGGCATACCGATATCAGCCGACCTTTTCGGTCTGACCATGTGGAACCACGAGTCCGATCTGAACATAGGTCAGATGCTGGCCGACGCCTTACCGCATTTCGACTTCATCTCGCCGATGGTATATCCTTCCCACTATCCGGCCGGCTTCAACGGTCTCGAGAATCCGGCCGCCTTTCCCTACGCTGTCATCAAGGACAACCTGGAGCGGGGGGCCCTGGTCTATGAGGCCTTACGGGCGGCAGAAGAGGCCAGGGACGGGGAGGGGGAGTCATATCTGCCCCAGCGACTCGGGACCATACGGCCCTGGCTGCAGGATTTCGATCTCGGTGCGGTGTATACCGCCTCGATGGTACGGGACCAGATGAGGGCCTCCCTCGAAGGCGGCGCTTCGGGATGGCTCCTCTGGAACGCCCGAAACGTCTATACTGAAGGGGCGCTCAATAAGACCGGTACCGAGACCGCCCTGCATTGACCCGGACCGCTTAACGAGAATCTTCATTATGCGTATCATCAGCCTATTCACTTGCGCGGTCGTGACAGTCGTACTGATCGGCGCCGGCTGTACGCCGGCGGAGGATGTCGCCATACCGGCCCAGCGCATGAACGAAGATACGGCGCTCACCGACAGGGGCGTCACGGGGCTGCCGTCACCCGGGCCAGAGACAGGAACTGCGGCCGATGAGGCAGACGATGACGCAACAGACGGCGAGACCGATAAAGAGTCCAGCGAAGATATGACGGAATATCCCCGACCTACCGGACCGGTAGGCATACTTCCGGAGGAAGATATCACTGATAAGCAGGTCCGGATCCGCACCGTCAAGGGTGAGATAGTCTTCGAGCTGCTGCCCGAAGAAGCCCCCAAGACCGTCTCCAATTTCGTAGCCCTGGTCCGTAGCGGCTATTACGACGGGTTGACTTTCCATCGGGTGGTCCCGAGGTTCGTCATCCAGGGCGGTGACCCGCTGGGTGACGGTACGGGGGGTCCGGGCTATACCTTCGAGGATGAGACCGTCCGGCTTGACTATGAAGCCGGGATCGTAGCCATGGCCAATGCCGGTCCCGATACCAACGGCAGCCAGTTCTTCGTCGTCCTTGAGGATCAGCCGAACCTGCCGAAAAGCTATAATATCTTCGGGCGGGTCATCTCCGGCATGGATACCGTCCGGTCGATCGTCATCGGCGACATCATGGAAGAGGTAATAATCGAAGATCGACCATGAACCTGACCACCACCATAGACGACAAGGATATGACGGACATGGAGCCGGCGATGGCGCCGCTACATCCCAAAGTCCCGGCCCTGCTCGAGCATCTGGAGCTGCAGGCGGTCGATGCCGTCAAATGGAACCTGCTCCTGTGCGTGGAGAAGGGGAGCGGAGAGAATTCGCCGACCCACGTGCTTAAGATGGGCGACACGCCGCGGAAGGCGGAGAGCATCGCCTATGAGGTGCGGGTGATGCGCGAGATACTGCCCCAGCTCGATCAGCGGCTCTTCGACCGACTGTCGCTTCCCGAATATATCGATGACGGCAATTTCGAGGGGCTTCACTGGGTCCTGTCCCGTTACATCAGGGGACGGGCTTTAGTGTATGAGTGGTCGGAACTGTCCACCAAACAGGACATCCTCGGCGGCAAGGGGATCGACGAGAAGGTCGCCGCATTGGCCGTCGACGTGTTGCGGGATCTCCGGTCGATCGATATCGGCACCCTGCCCGATTTCGTGAGGCGCTTCTCATTCGAGAAGTGGGCCAAGAGTTTCCAGGAGAGGAGTCGAGAGCTCGTCGAGGGCGGCCTGATGAGCCAACCTACCATAGATGCCGCCATGGAACTGTTCTCGCAGACCAAGGTCAAGAGGTATGAGGGTTCGATGTTCACCAACGGCGATTTCTACCCCCGTAATTTCATCTTCCTGCCGGACGACCGGATCGCCGTGGTGGATTGGGTCGGCGGAGTCGACCCCTGGGAGTTCGTGGCCATGCACGCCTGGCTCCTGATGTGGGGCAATCCCCGCTGGCAGATAAGGTACATCAGGGAGATCCGAGAGCATTTCCCGATCGACGTCGAGGAGATGCAGGTGGGGCTGCTGGTCAAGTCTTTCGAGCAGATCTACAAATGGCGTGAGGAGCCGGAAGAGTACATCGGTTTCGCCCGCTCGCAGATGCTGAGCTATTTCCGCAACCATCTGGAGATCGAGCGTGTACGCGAGATACTGGCGTGACCGTATGCGGGTCGACCGGCAGATCGAGGGGATCGAGCGTGACGCCAAGAGGGAGTTCCTGCCGATCCTGGGTCCGGAACGGGGCATCTTTTTGGAACGGTTGGTCGTCGATCGGCGGCCGTGTCGGATCGTCGAGGTGGGGGTGCTGGTCGGTTACGCCGCTTTGCGGATGGCCCGGCAGCTCGCCCCCGGATGTTCCCTGACCGGGATAGAGATAGACGAGGAGATGTTACAGCGGGCCCGGCGGAACGTCGAAGAGGCGGGGCTCGACGGCCAGGTCCGTCTCTTGCGGGGCGATGCCCTGGAGGTGATCGGCGGGCTGGAGGACGGGATAGATTTCGTGATGTTGGACGGGCAGAGGTCGCAATACCTGGCCTATCTCCGGGCGCTAGAACCCAAATTGGAATCGGGAGCGACGGTGGTCGCCAGCATCGATGAAGGTCAGGCCGGAGCAGTATCGCGTTATCTGGATTATGTGAGGGGTGCGGAGAGGTACCGTTCGGAGCCGTACCCGTTCGGCGGGGACGCGCTGGAGGTGAGCTGTTTCCTCGGATGAGGTGAGCCGCCCTCTCGGATAAGGTCCTGTCCCGGCCAGCAGGTCGGGGTTTTTTGCTCAGCGGGCCAAAAAATGGTATAATTCTAGAGGAAATACAGACAAAAAGACATCAGTCTCCCGTATATGAACGGACGCCGAAACCACTCTCTCCAGGGCCGGTTAGGCCGATATCTGCTGCAGGCGATGGCAATCGCGGCATTTTTTGTGTTCCAGGCCGTTCCGGCCCTGGCTTTCACCATGCCGCCAGGGTATTTTCCGGAGGTCCTGGCGCCGATCCAGGGCGAGGCGATCTACGGATCTTATGACCTCAAGGCCCAGTTCCTGTTCGATCCCACCGAACCGCAATTCATCATCACCCCCGTGGCCGGCGGCCAGCCGCTGCATCTGACCGGTCAGATGATCTCCGAAAATCCGTGGATCCTGAGCCGGACCTGGGATTCGACCGGTTTGTCTGACGGCGATTATGAGATTGTCGCTGAGGGTAAGGATGCCAGCGGAGCCACCCTGACCTCGGACCCCGTGCCCTTCAGCATCCAGAACGGTCAGCAGCAGGCCGGTATCCAGGTGACGGTCACCCAGCCGTACATGCAGGAGACGGTCGCTGGCGAGTACCAGTTCATGGCTCAGACCGATCAATTCGCCAACTCGCTGTCCTTCCATGTCAGTCCGCTCGATCAGAGCAGCGGACCTCATGTGCTGCCCGCCTCGTCGTTCGACAACACCGTCTGGACGGCGACCTGGAACACGACACAGGTGTCGAACGGCGACCATATCGTCTACGCACAAGCGAACGGGGACGCCACCACGAACAGCGAGAACGTCTATTTCCTGATCGCTAATGAGGACCAGCAGCCTCCGGAGGAGATTACGGTCAATCTGTACCGACCGACCGGTAATGAGACCGTCGCCGGCATCTCCGACCTGATAGCCGTCTCCAGCAGTCCGGTCGACAGCATGGTTTTCCTGATATTCAACGACAGCGGGTCGATGGTCAAGCAATACCAGGGCGCCACCCAAGATAATCTCTATTGGGAATACGGCTGGCTGTCCAATGAGTTACCTAACGGCTCTTACACTGTTCAGGCCAGGGCCAACGGAAACCCGAACCTGGCGAGTCAGACGGTTTCGATAACCATCCAGAACGCCGGTGAGGAGCCGCCAGACCAGGAGCCTAGTCCGCCGATAGTCCAGATGGTCCAACCGACACCCAATCAGCAGGTGACCGGATCATTCGTCTTCCGGGCGCAGACCGACCAGGCCGTAGACGGACTTAAGTTCAATATAGCCGGTGCGGACGTCCAGAACAGTCAGGTCGCGTTCGAGCTCGTGGCCGGTTCCGATCAGCAGAAGATGGCCTGGCAAGCCACCTGGAACAGCGCCGCGAGACCCAACGGTACTTATACGGTCAACGCGTCAGCCTCATCGGCAGCTGCTGATGTGCAGAGCGCCCCTGTTTCCTTCACGGTATATAACGCCTCCCAGACCCCCTGGACCACTACGCTAGTGGCGCCGCTGCCGGAAGCCAGTCTGCTCGGTCAGGTCGAATTGAGGGCCAGCACTTCGCTTGCGGCCGACGAACTGGTTTTTCTTATTCAGAACGCGGCAGATGCGCAGCAGCCACCGATATCGCTCACTGCTCAGGCCGATCAGGCCGGCACTCTCTGGACAGCGTCCTGGAACGCCGGATCGGTGCCGCCGGGGCAGTATACGATAACCGCCAAAGCCAAGAGAGGACAGGTGGAGCGGATAAGCTCCGGGGTAGCCGTAAATGTCGAACAGACGACCATCAACGTACAATTGCTTTCACCTCAGCAGAATCAGGAGCTGCAAGGCCAGGTGAACCTTTCCGCCGCCGCCATTCCTGAAGCCAGCTCCCTGTCTTTCCATATTAGTAATGAGCAGATCGTCCGGGAGGCGCCGGCGGTCTACGATCAGAATACCCAGAGCTGGAGGACTAATTGGAATTCCGCCAATGTCCCTGACGGCCCCTATAGGTTGTATGCTGAGGCCAAGAACCAGTCGGGCGTGGCATTCCGGTCGGTCACGATCGATGTCGGGGTGTCCAACCTTGCTGAAGAGCCGGCCCAACTCTCCGTCGACCTGATACGCCCCCAGGACGGGGAAGTTTTCACGGGCGAGGCGTATTTTCTCTCCGTAGTCAGCGGCGGGTCCGCCATCGGATTACGTTTCGTCATCCACCCTTTGGATATAGAGGGACCCGATATCATCGTCGGCGGTCAGGCTGGGCAGGCGGCTGAAGCACAGAGATGGGAAGCGGTCCGGACCCTGTCCGTCGGCAAGTATCAGGTCTCAGCCGAGGCCTGGGCCGCGGGTGGCTCTGAGCAGCAGCCGACTGCCGTGTCCGGGACCGTCCAATTCGAGGTGCGGACCGCCCCGCCGGATGAGGAGCAACCTCCGCCGGAAGGGGCCGAACCGTTGACCATCAAGATCACCGCTCCGGCTGCCGGAAGCGAGGCGGCCGGTCGGATCAGTCTGACCGCCCG
>LJNP01000026.1:0-13648 GCA_001303185.1 Parcubacteria bacterium SG8_24 | reverse complement strand
GTCTGACCGCCCGGACCAACGTCAAGGCTGATTCCGCCGAGTTCATCCTGCGTCCGGAGGCCGATCCGCAGGCCGTACCGGTCCGGTTGACGGCCGGCCAAGCCGAAGGCGGACTGGCCTGGTCGTCTCAGTGGGATACCAATTTCGCGACCCCGGGGACCTACATCTTGGTGGCTCAGGCCAGGCGCGCCAATCAGGCGGCGACCAGCGATGCCGTGACTATCCGGGTGGGCGAGCCGGTTCCCGAGCCGCCGCCAGCGACCGTGAAGATCGGGGTGGTCGAACCGACTCCCGGTTCAGTCGTCCAAGGGGTCACCCTGGTTCGGGCCCAGTCGAACATCAGGCCGGTCCGGGTCATTTTCCTGGTGCGGGCGGCGGACACGGGCCAGAACGTGGCTACCCTCAAGGGGGTGTTCGAGGCCAAGACCCGACTCTGGACCGCTTTCTGGGACGCGACCGATCGGTCAGCCGGCCAATACGAGCTCTTGGCCGTCGCTGAATTGACCGACAACCGACAGGCGGAGAGCGACCCGGTACCGGTGGAGATAATCCCGCTCAGCGCACCGCGGAAGCCGGGAGAGCTGAAGGTGATCCCGCCCGAGATCGTCCGGATCGCCATCGATGAGGTGCCGGAGGGTCTGACCGAGCTCGAGACATCCGACCTGCCGGAGGTCAAGGAAGACGCCCGGCAGCGCCTCCAGGAGGAGTGTCGGGCCGCTGGCGTGCCTGCGGAGCGCTGTGACCAATGGTTGGCAGCTAGGAACCGCGGCGGCGAATGCCGTCAGGCCGGAATCATCACCAAGCAGGGCTGCATCAGCTATCTCCGTCTGCGCTATGACGACCAGTTGCCCGGATGCGAGGGACGGGCGCTTGAGGAATGTACCGATATCATCGAGAAGATGACCGCCGGCCTGCTGGATAAGTCGGATCTGGCCCGATTGAATCTGTTGCTCTCCCGGGATATCGGCAAGACGGTGCGTCTGCGCGGCAAACTGACGGAAGAGGCCGCTGCCGAAGAGGGGCGGCTGCCGTTACGGCGCCTGCCGACGATCGATGAGGAACTGGAACCGGTGGTGGCTCTGGATACCGATCATGATATCGGCCTCAAGTTCCATGCCTCCCGCTCTTTCGTGAAGCTGACCGAGGACAAGGCGGTCCGCACCCTTACGGCGGTCTTGACTCTCGATTCGGACGGTGACGGCCTGCCCGACGACACGGAGCGGCGGTTGGGCACCGACCCGGATAATCCGGATACCGACGGTGACAGTTATGACGACCGGACGGAGATCGAGGGGGGTTACAATCCGTTAGGTACGGGACGGATGGGGGAAACCAGCCTGAGTCCGGTCGACGAGGCCCTGATTTCGGGCGCTCCCCTGGAACAGCCGATCGTCTCGGGTGAGGTGAGCGGAGACCTGACCGTCGAGCGGACCGAGATCGTCAGGCAGGAAGAGGTGTCCCGGATGAGATTCGGCGGCCGCGGCGTGGCTGGCGAGACGGTCAGCATCTTCATCTATAGCTATCTGCCGGTCGTCCTGACGACTACGGTCGGTGATGACGGCACCTGGAGTTATGAGCTCGACGGGTCCCTGGACGAGGGTGAGCATGAGGTCTATGTGACCGTGACCGATCAGACGGGCCGGATAGCCAAGAAAAGCAGTCCGTTGTCGTTCTTCGTCGCTGAAGCCCAGGCCGTCACCTCGGAAGATTTCTTCGGTGCCGAGGCGGCTGAGGCGATCAGCTTCGGGGAGTTCCCGGAATTCGCGGAGATACCCGAGACCGCCGGAATCCAGCCGACCAGCCGCCTGATGCGACAGTACATCATCGGTGCGGCGATCCTTATCGTCCTGGCCCTGGTCATCACCGGCCTGATCGTGGTCAGGCCCTGGAAGAGGAAAGAGGAGGGATTCTGATATCCCGATACCGTAAACAGCAAAAGACCCCGCCGATAGGCGGGGTTTAGCTTCACCTGGCGTTCATTCCGGGAAGTGGCGGGGCGAACAGTCGGCGGCGGTCTTAGCTGACGGCTGGCCGGAAAATTGATAGGATAGACTAAGTCTATCCACAGCATATGAAGCGCTTGGGGTACCTGCTATTGATCATAGTCTTCGCGGTTCTCGGTTTCATTCTAGGCCGAAGTACCGGCGATATCCTGCCCGGCAGTTCCGGTCATGACGGGAGCGATTATCCTTTGCCGCCCCCGCCTCCTGAGGAGGATATCGATGTCGGTGAAGATGGTACCGACGAGGCCGTATCCGTCGGGGTCATCGTGGAGGAGCCGGCGGAGAACGCGGTGCTTTATGGCGCCTTCCGGGTGTCCGGTCGGGTGCTGTTGCCGGCAGCGGCGGTCGAGGCCGTTCTGGTCTCTCCGGACGGTGAGGAGATAGCGAGTCAGGAAGGTCAGGTCGAGGCGGATACCGGCGAGACTTACGGCCGGTTCGACCTGGTCATGACGCCGCCCGATCAGGCAGGCGGTAAGCTGACCCTGCAGGTGAACAAGGCGGATGATGAAGGGGACGATCCGGATATGGTCGCCCGGCGTCATGTCATCCTGGTCAAGCCGGACAGCGTAGACGTCGAGGTGTTTTTCCAGAACAGCGAGCTCGATCCTATGGTGGAATGCGATCGGGTCTTTTCCGTAAAACGTCAGGTCTCGAGTCAGGGTTCGATCTATCGGGCCGTCCTCGAATCCCTGTTACAGGGACCCTCGGACGACGAACGTGAAGAGGGTTATTCCAGCTCACTGCCCTCGGGGGTACGACTCAAGTCGGTGGCGGCGGACGCGGAAGGCCGGGTCACGGCCGATTTCAGCTCAAGGCTCGACAGGGGAGTCGGCGGTTCCTGTCGCGTGACCGCCATCCGGGCGCAGATCGTCGCCACCCTCGAACAGTTCCCTGAAGTCAATGAGGTGATCATCGCCGTCGAGGGGGAGGTAGAGGAGGCGCTTCAGCCTTGAGTCATCGCTTTCGGTCATCGCCGATCGAAGATATCCGGTACAGCCATATGAAAAAATTCTTCCTGGTGCTGCTCATCATAGGCGGGTTGATCTATTTCTTCTATTGGTATGTCCTGGGCATCAACCTGCTGATCGGAGAGGACGAACAGGTCAATCTGCCCGCCTACGACACGTTCGCCGTACGCCTGATGCCGCAGGAGACGGGACAGACGACCGGTCAGACGGAATGGGCCGTCGCCAGGTCGATGCCGACGCCGCGGACCGGCCTGGCGGTCGTCGCGGCTCAGGGCAAGATCTATGCGGCTGGCGGGCATGACGCCCTGCTCCGTCCGTTGGACATCTTCGAGGAGTACGACCCGGCAGAGGATGAATGGACGACTTTGCCGGTCCTGCCTGAGTCGGCGACGGAGGCTGCGGCCGTCACGCTGGACGGGAAGATCTACGTCATCGGCGGCCTCCAGGGCCTTTCCAAGTCACCGACCGACACGGTCTTCGTCTTCAGCCCGGAAACCCTTAACTGGAGTACGGCGACGCCCTTACCGCAGAAGCTGGGGGCTGCCGCCGCGGTCGTCCATGACGGCAAGATACACGTGTTGGGAGGTCGGGGAGAGCACGGTCCGTTGGCGACCCACTACGTCTACGATCCGGCCACCGGCCGATGGGAAGAGCCGAGTGAGATGTTGTTGGCCCGCAACCATCACGGCGCCGTCGAACTGGACGGGAAGATCTATGTCATCGGCGGCCGGCAGGGGTCAATCGTCTATAATCTTCGTGACATGGACGTCTATGACATCGAGGCCGGTGTCTGGGACAGCCTGCCTGGCATGCCGACCAGACGCAGCGCTTTGGGGACATTACCGTACGCCGGACAGATCTACGCGTTCGGCGGCGAATCGACCTCGGCGGCTTTCGATACGGTGGAGGTCTATGATCCCGGACAGCGGTCGTGGCAGAAACTGACTACGATGCCGGAAGGCCGGTACGGTTTCGGTGCGGTGATCGTCGCCGACAAGTTCTTTTTCATCGGTGGCGGCCGCCGTCCTCTCATTTCCGTCTCCGACCTGAATGAGGTATTCATACCGTGACGACACGCCAATCCGGTCCGTGATCGATGGCGGGGCGTCCTGGACGCCTCCCTTTTCGCTCCACAGATAGGGAGACATATGGCATACTGAACGGGATGACGGCTGGATCTGACAGCCGCATCCTGGCCCGATCGAATCAATAACCGTCCATAATTCTATGAACATTCCGGTCACTTCAGCGGCTTTCGCACGCCTTTTCGGCCTGATGGCCGCAGGTATCGTCCTTATGTATGTCATCCCCATGTCGTCCGGAGGGGTCGGAAATCGGTATGAAGTACCGATAGCCGTCCTGTTCAGCGTAATTCTCGGTCTGTTGATACACCAGGCGGCCGGGCGGCGGCGTGAGATGTTGGCGGCCGTGATGCTTGAACTGAACAAATTGCGGCGCATCTATCATCTCGCTAAGAACCTGAGCGCGGCCTCCCAGAAGTACCGGAGCTGGTTCACCGAGGTCCACAGCAACCTCTACGGCTATCTTACCTTCTTCGCCGACAAGGACTTCAGCCGTTACGACGAATCGAATCAGGCCTTCCGTGAGCTGAGCTATCATATCTATACGGTGCCCGAACTGGAACCGGGCAAGGAGAGCTCTCTTTACCGTGAATTGCTCAATACCTCGGCGGTGGTGGCCGCTTCCCGGCAGAAGATCAAGGAGCTTTTCGATTCCCGCATGTCCCCTTATGTCTGGGCCGTGATCCTGCTTATGGAGGCGGGACTCATCCTGACCACCGCCCTGTCGGGGGGCTCGAGATTGGCCGGCGCCGTCCTGGTGGCGGTGTCGCTGTCGGCGGTAGGGCTGCTCTGGGAGATGGACGACATGGCCGGCGAACGCCGGAGACTGGCCAAGCGATACGTGGACAACATCGCCCGACTCGAGCTGCGGCGCCGTGATAAGGAGGGGTGAGTGGGGCGGCCCTATGAAGGACCATTCCCGCCGTCGGGCCCGCCGGGGCGCTCCCGGGTACCGGACACCCAGCACTTTTCGGTCCGCCGTAAGACGTCGGGGTAACGATCGAACCGCATGTCAAACCGGCAGGAAAAGACGTTAGTGCTCTCGGTCGGGGGTTCCTTGATCGTGCCGGAAAAGGGGATCGATGCGTCGTTCCTTAAGGGCTTGCGCGACCTGATATCCCGGCATGTCCGGCGGGGCCGTCGCTTCATCCTGGTCTGCGGCGGCGGGGCCGTCTGCCGTCGGTACCTGACCGCCGCCCGGAAGGTGTCGCGTCCCGAAGAGCGGGAACTGGACCGTATCGGCATCCAAAGCACCCGACTCAACGCCCATCTGGTACGGGTGATCTTCGGTGATCTGGCCTATCGCGACATCGTCTTCGATCCGAGCCGTCGGATACGTACCCGTCGTCCGGTGATCGTCGGGGCGGGGTGGAAGCCGGGAAGTTCCAGCGACCTCGATGCGGTGTTATTGGCGGTGAGCTATGGGGCCAGGACCGTGATCAACCTTTCGGATATCGATTACGTCTACGATAAGGACCCCGGACGGTTTCCGACAGCCCGCCCCATAACGGAGATGGACTGGCGCCGTTTCTCCGAGATGTTCGGTACCGGCTGGTCGCCCGGTCTGCACAGTCCGTTCGATCCGGTAGCAGCCGTCAGGGCCCGCAAGGCCGGATTGAGGGTCATCGTGGCCCAGGGGCGCGATCTCAAGAATGTAGACGCCATCATCCGGGGCGGACGCTTCAAGGGTACGCTCATCAGTGATTAGTCGTCGTTGACCGAAGAAAAAAGACCGTCTCACGGCGGTCTTTGACGTCGGGTCAGGTACAGGGCACGGCACCGAGCGGCACGATAACCCTTTCTTCCTTGGGCTTCTCGGAGCGTCGCGGCGTCAGGCGTCTGGTCCGGACGGCCCGATCGTCCAAGCGCACTTCCTTCTGGCATTTGGCACAGCGGCCGGTCAGGCAGCTGTTCTGCCCACTGATCTTGACGTGAGCATGGCAACAGGGTGACAGGTAATCCATCATGGCCAGAACCTCCTCTGCGGGGAATGATCTGCCGCTAGGTAAGCATCCCTTCCCCATTTTGTCAATAAGTATCGGCAAACGGGACTGGCTGGACTTGACACGGGGTCAGGGCGATGTATAGGGTCGAGATATGAATAAGAGACATCAGGCCGACCGCGGGGTCGGAAGGAAGGGTCAGCTGGCGGTAGCCCTCGGCCTATTGGCGCTGACGGCGGCGGTCCATCTCATGGTCACCCGCTTTCCGGCCGGCGATACCGACACAGAGACCTTGGCACCGGATCGTCCCCCGGTAATCGAGTTTTTCAGCGATAGCCCTGCACCCCGCCCCTTACGGGTGACGCGTGGGCGGGTCCGTCTTGAGGATGACCGAGGGCTCGATTTTTCGACCTATCGGATGACCGCCGTGGAACTCGGACGTACGATCAGGCTGCCGATCGAGGGTATGCTCGCCACGGAGTATGAACAGGACATCTCCCTGGCCCTGCTGCTCACCGAACCCGGAGCCGGGAGGCTCGAGTACATCACCCTGGAATTTTTCGTGGCTGACGATTCGGGACAGGGGACCATACTTTCCGAAAGGGTCGAGTTGGTGCCGGTGGAGTGACCGGTCCGCCGGATTGCCCGCGGTACCGGCACCGGTTCGGGTCACTTGACAGCACGACGGGCACGTCCTATCCTGTAGACGCACTACAAGCCATACCGAAGACAATGGGTCCGCAAGGTTAATTTCCCCCCGGGGGAGCCTATCGAGGTAACGGCGGAGGGTATCTTTTCCGCCCGAAGTCCCCTTGGGGATCCGATGTCTGCGGTATAGGCCGCGGATTTTTTAAAGGTCGAATTCATCACTTCCAAACGAATATGGCCAAAACCAAGGCAGAGAAAGAGGCGGAAGTGCGGGAAGTCACGGCGGGTCTGAAGGACGTCAAGTCGGTGGTTTTTGCCGACCTGTCCTCGCTCAAGGTCAACGAGTCCAACGAGCTGAGGCATCGGGCTCGGGAGCAGGAGATAGGCATACGTGTCTCCAAGAAGTCCCTGCTCAGACTGGCGGTCAAGAAGGCCGGACTGCCCCTGGAGGAAGGGGAGCTGCAGGGCAGCGTCTCGCTGCTGCTGGGCCATGGGGACGAATTGGGTCCAGCTCGGCTCTTCAAGGAGCTCAAGAAGAGACACAAGGATACGGCGGTTTTCGGCGGGGTGTTGGAGTCGCGGTGGCTCTCATCCGCTGAGGTCCAGGCCGTCGCCGACCTGCCGTCCAAGGACGAGCTGATCGCCAAGGTCGTGGGTTCGGTACGGGCACCGTTATCCGGACTCGTCGGGGTCCTGCAGGGCAACCTGCGCGGCCTGATCACGGCACTTAACGCCATCAAGGATTCTAAATCAGCCTGACGTCGGGCGCCCGACGGTCAGTAAACCGAAAAATATGGCAGAAGAAGGGAAGAAGGAGGTAGAGGTCCCTGCGAAGTTCAAGGATATCGTGGAGACCATCGAGAAGATGTCCGTGCTTGACCTGGCTGAACTGGTCAAGCTGCTGGAGGACAAGTTCGGCGTGTCCGCCGCTGCGCCGGTCATGGCTGTCGCCGCCGCCGCCGGAGGGGCTGCCGGTGGAGAGGAGGCGGCCGAAGAGAAGACTATCTTCGACGTGGAGTTGAGCGAAGCCGGATCCAACAAGATCGCGGTCATCAAGGCCATCCGCGAGCTCACGGAGATGGGTCTCAAGGACGCCAAGGATATCGTGGATGCGGCTCCCAAGGTCATCCGCGAGGGCCTGGCCAAGGAGCAGGCTGAAGAGTGGAAGAAGAAGCTGGAGGAGGCTGGAGCGAAAGTCACTCTCAAGTGACCGCTCTCCCTGATCCATACGGAAAAACAGACCGGCGTCGGGTTACCGACGCCGGTTTAGGTCTGTAGTGTCGAGCCGACCCCACCGCCCAGGGTCAGATAAAGGTCATTCCTCCTCTGCCCAAGCGAACCTGAGTATCTTGTTGTCGGCGGTAACCAGGAAGTTCTGTCGCCGGGCATCGACCAGGAAATCGGTAGCCATCTTCAGGTCTTCCGATTCGAACTGCCTGACCAGCTCGCCGGTCTCTTTCCTGTATTGTAGGATGCGTCCGCTCTCCCTCTCCAGGACGAACAGATCATCGAGGTCCGGGCCGGTCCGTATCTTGACCGGAGCGGTCAGGGGCGGATCGACTTCGGCCAGGTCGAAGGCGGTCCGTTCGCCCTGCCAGAGGCGGGTCACCTGTCCACCGCCGTGGAGGACGAAGACGGCACCGTCGATGGCGAAAGATACCGCGTCTGAGAGGTCGGTGCCGTCCTTCACGTAGAAGGCGGCATTGCCGTAACCTCCGGACAGCGACCCGTATTTCAGTATCCGGTTGTGTACGGCGTCAAGCAGGTAAAGGCGTGAACCGAAGGTTTCGGCGTCGGTGACTGCCGGTATGACGTCGCCCGTCGCCAAGGAGCGTTCCGTACCTTGCTTGCCTCCCGAGAGATACCACAGGCGACTGTCACCATAGCCGTACAGCAGGCCTTGGGTGCCGGCCAGGAAGATCGGCGGGGCGGACTGGCTCGACTCGGTCTCCATCCTTTCCGTGACCCCGTCGGAGAGCGGGATACGGAAGATGCTGCCGTCGATGGCCGCCGCCCAGACGACCTCGTTGCTGCGCGCTATCCGTCCGAGGATCGGGTCTCCGTTCTCGGATACGATATTGGCGATGATATCCGGCGGAGCCAGCGCCGAGGCGTGGCGCAGGTCGGCCATCCGCCGTTCGACCTGATCCAACAGACGTTGTTTCTCCTCCTTCTGTTGCGGATCGTTTTCCGGCAGCAGGGCGATAGAGCTCACCACCTCCTTGAGCAGGCGACTGGCTCGGGCCTCATCCTTGTAGATCATGCTGGCTTCGGCCGAATCGATCTTCTGCCTGACCGCCACCACCGACTGGTCGTAGGAGGCGCTGACCGACTCCCGGTATCGGGCGAACTTCATCATCCCGATGGTCGAGTTCAGTATCAGGACGAAGGAGAGGGCCACCACCAAGGCCGCCTTCCTTCCTCCCGACAGTCGATTAAGGGCGCCGATGACGTTTTTCAGGCCGCCCCTGAAGAGGCGCCGGGGCGAGCGGGCCGGATCCTGTCTGACCACGCTTACGGCCGCCGCCAGCCACCTTCTGGTCCGGTGATCGTTCTTGCTGACGGTGTCCCCTAAGGCAGGCACCGGCTGATCCGCCGCCAGCGGCCGGGCGTTTTCGGACGGGGTCACGCCCCCGTCCTCGGTACCCACCGGACGTTCGGGCGTCTCATCCAGGATATGTTCGACCTCTTCGGCCATGATAACCTCCGAAGCGGCCTTTTCCGGCATCGTTGAGCCGTCATGATGCTCCTGAATCTTGGCTCGGACCGCCCGGCCCGCGGAAACGGCCGCGTCTTTTACGCCGGACATCAGCGCCAGGGTCGCATCACCGACCGTCTTCATGACGCCGGGCGCGAGCACCTCGTTGGTCTGGGATTTGGTCTGGAGCAGGCGCTCGAGCGACTTTTCCGGGGCCGTAGCCGGTCTCTGGACCCCTGTACGCCGCGTCGCCCCAGCTCCGTTTCCGGTCTTGAGGGCGACTTGAGTATCGTGAACCGGATCGATGAGCAGGGCGGCCAGGGATATCTTGTCATGGAGGCTCAGCAACATCTCGCGCAGCCCCTCCGATACCCTCTGGGAGTCCTCTTGCGTCAGGATATCGGACAATATCTCGTCTCCGAGCAGGGTCCGGACGTTCTGGTTGGAGACGAGCATGCGGTCACGGTTTCCGACCCGTCCCGAGACGATATACACGAAACCCTGCTGTGACCGCTCGCGCATCCTTTCGGGGTCGGCGTAATCGTCCTCCAGCACATTGATGAAATGAGAACCACCCCGCAGGCCCCTGCGGAAGATGATCAGGGAGGGCTGGCCCCAGATCGCCGCCGTCACCTCAGCCTCTTTCTGGCAGATCAGGACCCCGCAGACCGTATCCGCGGCGACGGGCAGGCCCCGGGTGCTGCAAAGCATGGTTGCGGCGTTGTTGACCCGGGCCACGGCACCTTCGAAGAGCGTCTCGTGTCGGGTATCCGACGGATACCGCACCAATGCCTCCTGAATACCCCGGTTGAACGCATCCTCTATATTGGCGGCGAGGGCGTCGCCGGTCTGCGGCGAAGTCCGGGCGCTGATGAAACCCTGGATCTCACCGAGGCGCCTTCGGGCTTCCGGAGTGGTATCGAAAGACAAGGTACGGACGTAATGCCGTTCCTTCCGGGTATTCCAGCGTACGAGTTCGCTTATTTTGGCGGCACCGCGCAACATAGCGGCTTTCGATTGACCGTCTTTGGCGGTGGTATTATACTACAATCCATTCGGTAATACCAAGATACGGCAAGGGTCCGGAAACGTCTAATCCCATGCTTGATCAACTTTTTGGTTCAAAGACCAGAGTCAGGTTGTTACGCCTCTTCCTGAACAACCATGATGAGGCCTATTTCGTGCGCGAGCTGACCCGTCGGATAGGCGCCCAGATCAACGCGGTACGCAACGAACTGAACAATCTTCTGGCCATGGGTATCGTGGTCGAGTCGGATGCTCCGGTCGGGGATGACGAGCGGCCGAACAAGCGGGCTGCCCAGAGGAAGTATTATCGTCTCAATACCGAGTCGATCATATTCCCGGAATTGCGTGCCTTGTTCCTGAAGGCTCGGGTGCTGTTGGAGAAGGATTTCGTGGGTCGTCTGAGCCGGACCGGCAACATCTCCTATCTGGCGCTCACCGGTCATTTCGTGGGTGACGGTTCCGCCCCCACTGACCTGTTCATCGTCGGGCAGATCAACCGCAACCGCCTCAAACAGGCGATCAGCAAGTTCGAACGTGATGTCGGGCAGGAGATAAACTATACGGTCATGAGCTCGCAGGAGTTCAAGTACCGTCGGGAAGTGACCGACAAGTTCCTGTTCAGCATCCTGGAATCCAGGAAGATAGTGGTCCGAGACAGCGTCATGGACAAGCTCGCTGCGCCGGCAGTATGACGCTGACCGTGGATCTCAACGATCTGGAATATTCGATCGGTTTCGGCGTCGGCGGGGGCCGGCGCCGGTATGTCATCCGGCCGGAACGGGGAGCGTTCCGGCTTTTGTCGCGGGTACTGGGGTGGCGGATGCTTCGTCGGATCCGGACGGCCGACCGCATCGCCGTTGCCGTCTACGGGAGTCGGGAAGGTTCCGGAGGCGCTTCTTGGAGCACCGTGCGGCAGGCAGTGGCCTTGGCCAATACCCTGGGTTTCTGTTGGAACGCGCCGGTTTCCGGTATCCCTATGACCGGCCAGGAAGACGCCCGGGAAAGGGAGCGGCGGTTGCTGCGGCGCGACGCCGAGGAAGCCGGTCGGTGGGCTTATCCGGCATACAGCGGCGAGCCGAATATCACCCGGGCCAAAGACGTGCCGTAGGTCACCATAGAATCAGACGACCGCTCCGATATCAGGAGCGGTTTAGTTATCGTCGTCGGTCCGACCGGTGTCGCCAGCCGTCATCTCGTGCCGGCGATCAGCCAGCACGGCAGGATGTTGAGAGGCTCGAATTCCGTCTTCAGCTTCCGGAATTCACGTTTCAGGTAAGGGAACATCAGCGGCGAATACTGATGGAATATGACTATCTTACCGTCCGGTCTGAGCAGGTCGTGGGCGGCCCTGACCAGCTGCCGGCGGTCGGGGCCGTTAAGGAGGGTGAAGGGGATGCTGGCGATGACCGCGTCGGCCTCCCTGACGCCGACCTCTTCGAGCAGCGGTGTCATCCGGCGGGCGTCGCCTTCCACGACCTTCAGACGGCGGTCATCGATGCTGCGGAGCCGCTCGGCGAAACGGGGATTGCGTTCCACGGCGATATAGCGCGCGTCCTGACGCAGGTGGCGGAGCAGCGGCAAGGTGGCGCTGCCCTCCCCGGGACCCAGTTCGACGACGGTGCGGATATCCGGAAGATCGAGGTGCCGCACCAGGCGTCGTACGAGAAAACGTGAACTCGGCAGAGGGGCGGCCACGTGACGGTCGCGTAGGGCCTCGAGGAAGAAGGTTACGGCGGACATTCCGGCGGGATTAGTCGTTGGGTAGTTTGATGCGCTCCGGACAGGATACTACAAGCCTTCCGGACTGTCGATGCCGTCAAAAAAAGACCCCGGCGGGGTCTCAGTCGGGGTCGTCGGCATCGGCTTCGCGGATGATGGTCAGGGCCTTATTGGCCCAACCCAGCTTCCTGATGATCCTCTTGATGCTGTCCAGGCTCTGACGGGGTCGGCCCGTCGGGAAACCGGGAGCGTCATCCTCGTCGCTGCCGCACTCGTCGCATTCGAACACGTCATCAGTCTCATCGATCTCAGGTCCGGCACCTTCCTCCTCATCGGTATAGTCATCGATGAAGGCCATGGCCTGCTCGATGGCGTCATCCTCGGAGGAGCTCTCCATGCCCATATCCTGCCCCATGAGATAGATGAGGTAGACCGTCTGCGGCATGATCGGTTCACCGCAGGCCTCACAGGCCTTCTTGGTCGGCTCGTGCTCCAACCCGCAGTGCGTCGCGCCCTTCAGGGTCTCATAGATATCGACCTGCATGTCACGATGCTCGAACGAGGCCACGGGTGTCTTGTCGCCATATAGAGGCATAGGCCCCCCTTCCGGGTAAAGGAACTATCGGATTATCTGACTGGACCCATTATATGCGAGTCCCCGGCCGGTTTCAAGGCATGGCCGGCCTTATCCGGCGGGGGCGTTCCGGAGACCTCCGGCCGGTTGATATTCCGGCACGGAATTGCTATCGTTCAGACGATCCGCTGTGCGTATGGACATGGAGCGGCAGGATAAAGATACGGCAGGCATCGTCGGCCTGAAGACGCATTTTGAGGGGCCGGAAGGCTGTCCGGAGAGCTGCGTCGTCGAACCCTCGCGGGTGGGGCAACACCGCGTCCTCGAGGCGATTCCCGGCGCGCTCGTCTGGGCGACCCTGATCTCGGCCGTTTTTTTGTCGTATTTCGCCCCGCTGGTGGTGATGTACTTCATATTGCTCTTTGACCTGTACTGGCTTTTCCGCGTCTGCTACTTCGTCTTTTACCTGACCATCTCCTGGCGCCGCTATCGGCGCGCCATCAGGGTCGACTGGCTGGCCAAGGCCCGGTCCCTGCCCCGTTTCGATGACATCCACCACCTCATCTTCCTGCCTACCTATAAGGAGGACCTGTCGATATTGCGGTCCACGTTCCGCAGCCTGGCCTCGTCCGCCTACCCGGTGCGCGAACGTTTCATCGTGGTGTTGGCCGGAGAGGAGCGGGACCGGGAGCATTTCCTGAAGAACGCAGCTGCGCTTCGTGAGGAATTCGGCGACTCGTTCTTCCTGTTGGTCACCTCGCTCCATCCCCGCGACCTGCCGGGCGAGCTTCCCGGTAAGGGATCGAACATCCATTGGACCGGCCATCAGGTCCGGAAGCTCGTCGACCAGCTGGGACTGCCCTACGATGACGTCATCGTTTCGTCGTTCGACGTCGACACCTGCGCCCACCCTCAGTATTTCGCCTGCCTGACCCATACCTACCTGACCCATCCCAACCCGACCCGCTCCTCTTACCAGCCGGTGGC
>LJNP01000025.1 GCA_001303185.1 Parcubacteria bacterium SG8_24 | reverse complement strand
GCCATGAATATCGCCGCTACCGCCACTTTGGCCCAGCCGCCGTAGAACAGGGAGCGACGCGCCGTCCGGGCGCGATAAGCGATTAGCGAACCCAAAATGCCGCGCATGCTGGTTCTCATTCGGCTAACAGGGCGAGAAAAAGCTCCTCGAGCGAGCCTCGCTGCAGACCGGCCGTTTCCCGCAAGTTCCGCTTGGACCCCTCCGCCACCACCTTCCCCTTCTTCAACAATCCGAAACGCTGACAGAGTTCCTCCGCCACCGGCAAGGTGTGGGTGGACATCAGTATGGCCCCTCCCTTATCGGTGAACTCCTTGAGCAGCTGTTTGGTGATGCGGATGCTTTCCGGATCCAGACCGACCACCGGCTCATCGATGAGCAGCAGCGAGGGGTCATGCAGCAAGGCCGCGCAGATGGCTATCTTCTGTTTGGTGCCGCGCGAAAACTCACCGAACAGGCCTTCGGCCAGGTCGCTGATACCATACCCTTCCAGCAGGTCGGCGATCCGTCCGTCACGCAGCTTGCGGTCCATACCGAAGACCTCGCCGACGAATTCCAGGAATTCCCGACCGGTCAACCGATCATAAGCGGCGGGGTCATCCGGGATGTAGCCGAGATACGACTTGACGCGGACCGGTGACTCCTCCAGATCGTATCCTTGAACCAATATCCTGCCGGAGGTCGGTCGATAAAGGCCGGCGATCATCTTGATCGTCGTCGTCTTGCCCGATCCGTTCGGTCCGATCAGGCCGTAGGTCTCGCCGGGATGGACGATGAGCGACAGGTCCTTGACCGCCGGGTTCTCTCCGAACCGCTTGGTCACGGAACGCAGCTCAAGTACGGGATTGGCCATAAGTCTTTATTATACCACATCCGGAGGCGAGACGAAAAGTAAAAATATTGGCTGAATCTACATAAAAATTTGACAAGGTCCCGGGCGGGGACTTACACTGGAGATAGGAGGAGGACCTATGACCAAGCACTGGAAAACCGCGCTCGTGCTGCTGTATCTGGTGCAGGTCGCAATCATGTTCAGGGAACAGATCCTGCACCTCTTCCGGCACGCCGAGGAGGCCGCCCACCGTGAAGCGGTGCTGGTGACGCTGGATGAAACGGAGACCGTACTGAAAAGATCGCCGGGTCCCGGAATCGATCCGTACGAGACTCTGGTCCAAGTGGAATCCGTCGACCCTCTAGCCGCGCTTCTCGGGTATGCCCTCCACGAGAAGCGCGAAGAACACCACCCGAACCACCGACATGATGAAAGACAAGACCGCAACCGTAGGGCACGCCGCCGGGCACTGTATGCATTTGTCATCGCCAACCTGTTCCGTACGATACAACGCTATCCCCGACCCTCCGGTACCGGCCTGGCCCGGACCATGCCGCTGCAACGATTCCTGACCTTCGGGGCTTCATGCCCGAATTGATCCGGACCGGAGATACGGATAAAAAAGAGAGGCGACGCAAGTCGCCTCTTCACTGTGTCCTGATATCGGTCATGGTGTCCGGTCACCGTCTCCGGTCATGCCGGCGGCGTCATCGAGACGCCTCATCACCTCCTGCATGATACCAAACTGCAGGCACAGCAGTTCGATCGCCCGAAGAGGGTCGGACATCAACACCGACTCGTCGGCCTTGAGAGCGTTCCTGAGCTTGGCGATACGGGCCGCCTCCTCCTCGAAACAGAAACCCTCGCCACAGCGTGCCTCGATCGAACCGGCCAGATGATGCCTGAGATGCCCCGCCAGATCGAGCAGCCAGCCGGCCGTGGCGCGGCGCTCCTTCAGGGAGTGCCGCAGTCGTTCCCGCCGCTCCTGCAGGAAACACTCCAGGCTGTTCAGTATCGCCCGAAGATGACGATCGATAGCCCCTCGTGTCTCCAGACCGGTGCGCCAGGAACGCCTGGCCGCATCCTGCATGACCAGGCAGCCGATGAGCGCCCGGAAAGCCTTGCGGTTCTCGGCGCACCATCCCTGCCGCTCCTCGTCGGACAGACCGGAGGGTGGTGACATCTGACGGAGCCTCATCGACAGGTTGAGGATCCGGTCATGGGTCTCCTGGAAACTGATGTCCAATTCCCGCTGCCTCTCCCGACGCCGGATCCGGCCCTTCCGGACCGACAGGATACAGATCACGCAGACGGCCGCCGCCGCGACGGCAACGAGAACATATGTCATCTCCATTCCTGACCTCCTTCAATGCTGTCTGACCTTAAAAGGCGTATCTAAAGGACGGACCATGAAATATAACAGTTCCGCGTCCACATGTCAATTACGTAGCTCAATCTAGCCAAAAAATAGGCTCTGATACGAAAAAGGGCCCCTCGGGGCCTGAATCGTACCGGTAAAAAATCCCGAGAAACGGTCGGATCAGAGCAGGACGATATGCTCCCAAGGGAAACCGTCCCGACCGAAATGACCGTAGGCGGCCGCCGAACGGTAAACCGGCCGACGCAGACCGAGCCGCTCGATGATGGCCCGCGGACGGAAATCAAAATGGCGACGCAAGAACGGCGTCAGGTCCTGACCGTCACCGGATCTGGCCTGGAGCATGACCGGTGTATCCTGACCGATGGCATAGGCCACGGTGACCAGACAGTTCCCGGCCGCCCCGTTAGCCACGATGTTCTTGGCGGCGAACCGGGCCATATAGGCCGCCGAACGATCCACTTTGGTGGGATCCTTGCCGGAGAAGGCCCCGCCGCCGTGCGGCAAGAGTCCGCCGTAAGTATCGACCATGATCTTCCGCCCGGTCAGACCGGTATCCGCGGCGAAACCCCCGGTCACGAAATCTCCGGCCGGATTGATATGCAGCTCGATCCCGTCCAGATCACCGATGACCGGACCGATCAGGGATTCGGTCAGGGAACGCCGGAGCTCCTCCCTCTCCAGACCCTCCCGATGCTGTGTCGACACCACCACCGCGGTTATACGACCCCGGTCCGCCGTGACCTGGGTCTTGCCGTCGGGCCGGAGCCAAGAGAAGCCCTGATGGTTGCGGCGCAGGTCCGCCAGACCCCAGGCCAGACGATGGGCCAGCACCACGGGACGCGGCAGGAACTCTGGTGTCTCCGCCGTAGCATACCCGTACATGATTCCCTGATCACCCGCCCCTCCGGAATCGACCCCCTGGGCTATCTCCGGGGACTGTTCCTCGATATTCACGAAGATCTCCAACTCGTCATCGTAACCTATCTCCTGATAGACCTTACGGGCCACCTGGGAAGGTTCCAATGAGGTCCCCGAGGTCACCTCGCCGCCGATCATCATCGCCCCGTGGGAACCGAAAACCTCCACAGCCACGCGGCTCAAGGGGTCCTGCGAGAGATAGGCGTCAAGTAAGGCGTCCGCGATCTGGTCGCACACCTTGTCCGGATGCCCTTCAGTAACCGATTCGACGGTCTTCATAACGGCTCAAGGCCGGCCGACCGGCCGGCGCGGAATGACG
Source organism: Parcubacteria bacterium SG8_24 (assembly GCA_001303185.1). Classification (GTDB taxonomy): domain Bacteria; phylum Patescibacteriota; class Patescibacteriia; order SG8-24; family SG8-24; genus SG8-24. Next base: position 24,910 of record LJNP01000025.1, on the reverse strand, counting down.
TGATGGGTCATGTTATCCGATATAATCACCTTTGGCAAGAAGCGGGCCGCTGACCCTCCGTCAGCCCCACTTTACAGTACCCCAACCCCCTGATAAGGTGGAATATCGCGGAGCGCCGAGCGCTGCCGCGTGACCGATAGGTACAGACCTTTCAAAACTGAGCCGAAACCAAGGAGGTTTGGTCATGGCTAAGTCTACCGGCAAGAAGGGGGCTAAGGCTCCCGTGAAGGCCAAGAGAAGGCGCAAACGGACCAAGCCCGTGGCGCGCCAGAAAAAGAAGCTCCTGTGGAGTCCGGAAGATGAGAAGCGTCTCAGCGAGCTGTTCCCCACGGCGACGTGGGAGGAGCTGTTCGAGGCCTTCCCGGGCAGGTCCCGTGGCGGCATTAACAGCAAGGCCCGCCTGATGTGCCTGTCCCGTCCTCGACCCGAGCAGCTGAAGGCCAAGACCGACGGCGAGCCGACGGTGACGGACGAGGAACTGGCGCAGTTCATGACCCGCGGCCGCTCGGCCCAGGAGATCGCCAAGCAGTTCGGCCTGCCCGATAAGCAGGTCGTCCAGCGGTTCGTCCGGGGTATCGAGGGGTACGACATCTTCCTCGGCCCGCACAACGTCCAGGGCGAGCAGACCTATGTCGCCGTGCCCTCTGTCGGCAACTTCCGGGTGGCGGAACGCTCCTGGGAGTGGCGGCAGTCGAACGTCGAGGGTCAGCCGTACGGGGCCGTGATCTTCCCGGATGACTTCAATCACCGGAAGATCCGGATCATCCCGCTCGACGGCATCCTCTTCGGTCACCGCGATCACGACGCCGAGCGATTCGACGCTGTGGTCAACGCGATCGCCCGGACGCCGAACACCTTCTGCTTCCTCAACGGCGACATCATCGGGGAGGTGCCTCGCGGCAAGAAGGACGAGCGGCACCAGGTCCTGCTGGACCGCACGGCGGATTTCGAGAAGAAGGTCAAGCGCATCGCCCACAAGATCCTCTGGGCCCAGCAGGGCTGTCTGGAGGAGAAGTGCCTGCGCATGCAGATCTTCGATCCCCTGCAGCACTTCTGCGACCTGACCGGCATCCCCTACTTCCGGGAACCGGTCTACGTGGACATCTGGTGGAAGGGTCAGCTGTTCACCCTGTGGACCATGCACGGCCACTCCACGGCCCAGCTCAAGGGCACCAAGATGAACACGCTGCGCCGCCCGGCGCAGGTCCACGAGTTCACGCACTTCATCTGCATGGGCCACGTCGGCGACGCCATGTGGAACCGCCCGATCAAGCTCGTCCGCAAGTACGACGAGGGTATGCTGAAGCACCGCGAGGAGTTCCACGTCATCCTGGGGAACTTCAAGCGCTACTTCGGCACTCGTGAGGCGCGGCGCGGACATCCGCCGCCGTCCAACGAGACCGTCGTCCTCTACCTGTATCCGGACGGTAACCACCACGTGAAGACCATTCACGGCAGCCACGGGAGGAAAAGATGAGTCGGATAGACAGCGACAAGCTGAAGACGTTCCTCTCCCGGCCGCGGACGCTCAAGGAGATCGCCGAGCACTTCGGCGCCAAGAACCTGAGCCCGGAGCAGATCAGGAAGGTGGCCCTCCCCGATCGGCATGCGCTCTTCGAGCAGCAGAACGACCTCGGGGAACCGCTGTTCATGACCGCGGAGCAACCGCTGCCCCTGCGGACGGTGAAGCCGCGGATCTGGGCTTACCGCTGGGCCCCCCGGCCACAGCCCTATCTCTGGGTCCAGTTCCAACCGCACTTCAAGCATCCGCGCATCAAGCTGGTGGGTCTGTCGGACATGCACTACGGGGCGAAATCGCACGCCTACGACCGGTTCCGCCGGTACGTAAAGTGGATCGCGGAGAACGATGACGTGTTCGCCTTCCTGAACGGCGACACCATCGAGAACGCGATCGACGGTTCCATCGGCGGGGCCGTCTACGAATCGCTCCTGACGCCTTCCGAGCAGATCTGGGGCGCCCCGGACAAGGGCGAGCCCGGCATGATCGAGCTCCTCCGGCCGATCGCCCACAAGATCCTGTGGGCCCAGCCCGGGAACCATGAGTGGCGGACCTGGAAGAAGACCAACCTCGATCCGCTGCGTATCATCTGCTACGAGCTGGGTATCCCCTACTCCGACGAGCCGATCTTCGCGGACGTGCTCGCCTGGGGACACCGGTTCACCTTCTACTGCCAGCACGGCCGTACCGGCTCGCAGACAAAGGGCGGCAAGATGAACGCGGCGGGACGACCGGCCGAGTTCCAGGAGTCCGTCGACTTCATCATCATGGGCCACGTGCACGACTCGATGGGTAACCCCATCACGCGATTCGTGCGGCGGCGCGAGTTCGACGGCGAGGGTAAGCTGGCCGGGTTCTGGATCGAGGAACGGGCGCAGTACATCGTCATCTGCCCCTCCTTCTACAGCTACTTCGGCAGCTACGGATCCCGGGCCGGCTACTCCCCGGGTTCCTGGGGCACCATCGTCTGTACGCTCTTCAACGACGGGACCTATCGGGCTTCCGAGTGAGGTCCTCCTCCACCCGACCTTTCGAGGTCGGGTTTTTCTTTTTCCGACGAAAAAGGCGGTGCTGACCGCCCTATATCCGTCCCGTCATTGCCCTCCCGATTTCAGACATCGATCAACAGACTCTTACTACGCGACCTGGCCGTCCGGCGGCCGACCCTCTCCATATCGTCCCCATCATCCAGAAACACCACCGGTCCGTCCGCATCATCGGCCAGGGTGCCGTCGACCAGCGAAGTGTCGAGACAGGAAGGATCGATCTCAGTAAGGAAAGGCGACGGGGTCTCCGAGACGTACGAATCGTAGCCCCCGGAAGCCGGAAAGGACAGGACGAGCTGCCGTTTGGCCCGGGTCGCCGCCACATAGAAGAGCCTCCTCTCTTCCTCAAGACCGCCCTCCTCCAGGGCGGCCCGGCGGTTGGGGAACGAAGAGGCGTTCAGATGTATCAGGAATACGGTATCCCACTCCAGTCCCTTGGCCTGATGGATGGTGGAGAGGACCAGGCGGGGGGCCTGACCGGTCAGCCGCGAAGCGTCACCGGCCGCCGGATGTCCGCGCTGATGCAGGGAATCGTTGAGGGTTATCTCGGAAAGGAAGTCCGCCAAGGTCTCGTACCGCTCGGCGAACGAAGCCAGCTGTTCGAGGTCATCGAACCGCTCGGCGGCATTGGGATATTCCGTCTCCAGATAGGCGGCGTAATCCGAATCGGTGACTGCCCGCACCAGCTCGGCCGGATCCCCGCCTGTCTCGACTAACCGTCCGAGGATCCGGATCAGGCCGGCCCATCCCTGGACGACGCGCCGACCACAGGTCTCGGACACCGGCGTCCGGACCGCTTCCGTCAGACTGCGGCTTGTCCTCACCAGGCCGAATATCCGGCCGGCACTGACCTCACCGATACCCGGTTGCAGGCCGAGGACCCGCCTCCAGGAGGCCTCATCTCTCAGGTTGTGGCAGAGCCGCAGGAAAGCCAGGACGTCCTTGACGTGGGCCCGGTCGAAGAACTTGGCGCCGCCCCGATACTCGTACTCCATGCCGTGCGTCATCAATTCGAACTCCAGGGCCTGAGAATGGTGGGTAGCCCGGAACAGTACCGCGATATCGCTCTCCGGCACCCCTTCTTCCTCGATCAGTTGACGGATCCGTCCGGCGACGAACTCCGCCTCCTGACGGGCCGAAGGCAGGGCTATCACGGCCGGGCGGTCGGCATTATCCCGGACGCTGCGGAGCTCCTTGGGGAACTGGGCGGCGTTACGGGAGATGATGTCGTTGGCCAAGGTCAGTATCTCCGGCGTGGAACGGTAATTGGTCTCGAGGCGGAAGGTACGGGTCCCGCCGAACCTCTCGGGAAAATCCAGGATGTTGCGGATCTCCGCGGCCCGGAAGGAATAGATGCTTTGGGCATCATCACCCACCACCAACACGTTGCTGTCCCGCCCGGCCAGCCCAGCGATGATCTCGGCCTGGACGGCATTGGTATCCTGATACTCATCGACCAGGATATGACGGAACCGTTCCCTGAGCCGCTCGCGTACCTCCGGGACTTCCTTGAGCAGACGGAGCAGCTGGCAGAGCAGGTCATCGAAGTCCATCGACTCGGAATCGCGTTTCTTGCGGTCATAACGTTCGGCGACCCGTCGGATATCCTCGCGGAACATCAACAGGCCGGGATGCCGGGATTCGATCACCTCGTCGAGATCCCGCATCGAATTCCGGGCATAGCTGATGACGGCAGACACGACCGCCGGGGACGGGAATTTCCGACCCTTAGGGTCGCACCCCGCCTCCTTGATGGTCGCCTTGATCAGCGCCCGCGAATCGGTCTCATCGAGGATGGAAAACCGCCGGCCGTAACCGAGATGCGACCCGTGGAGCCGCAGCAGGCGGTTGGCCACGGAGTGGAAGGTGCCGCCCCACAGCCCGGCCGCGACGCCCGAGACCGACATCATCTCCCGTATCCTGGCCATCATCTCGTCCGCCGCCTTGTTGGTGAAGGTCAGGAGCAGTATGCGGTCTGCCGGCACTCCCCGGTCCAGAAGATGGGCTACCCGGTAGACGATGGTGCGTGTCTTGCCCGAACCGGCGCCAGCCAGCACCAGGCTGAAACCGTCCCCCTCCTCGACGACCCGCCGTTGCTCGGTATTGAGATCATGCCTAAAATCGGCGGCCGGTGCCGCCCGATACCCTTGGCTGTTCCTGGTGTCTCTGGATATCGACATGGTCCGATTCATGGTCCTGACCACTTTACCCTGTGACCGACTACCAGGCAAACCAAAATCCGTCCGCTTCGGCGGACGGCCGCGGACGACAGGGGTCGGATCGTTTCATGGCACCCGGATAGGTTCGATGGCGTCCAGGCGCTCGAACTGGCGGTGCATACAGTCGTCCTCAATCACGACCAGACCTGCCTCCCGGGCCCGTTCCGCGGCCTCGTGGTGGGCCGTCCCGTCCTGCATCCAGATCACCTTGGCCCCGCGGCGCATCGCCTCATCGACTATGGCCGGCACATGTTCCGGCCGCCGGAAGATCTGGACGAGTTCCACCGGATCCGGGACGGTCCTGAGATCCGGATAGGCCCGCTCCCCGTCCACTTCGGTCTCATGAGGATTCACCGGGATGATGCGGTAACCCTTGCTGCGGAGGAATGTGGTGACCCGGTTGCTGAACCGTTCCGGTTTCGAAGACAGGCCGACGGTCACGACCGTGCCGTAAGTCTCGAAGATGTCCCGTAACGCCTCGTCACTCATATCTCAGACGATATCACCGATCAGGGCCTCCGTCACCTGCTGGAGACGGGTGGCCCAGACGGGTGTGATGCCGTACATCACCGCATAAGGCGACAGACGGTGTAGCCCTGCCGCATCCCGCTCTTCCGTCCAACGGATCCGCCCGCTCTCGACCGCCTCCAGATACCGCCGATAACCCAACAGGTGCCAGACCGCTTCCTGGCCCCGACGCGACAGTATCGGCCGCCAGGTCGCCGCTATATAGAAATATTCGATGAGCGCCACCGAGACCGTCAGTTGGACCACGGCGGCGGCGAAACCCGCCGTCGACCACAGGCCCATCGCCGTGATCAGAGCTCCGACCGCCGCCGAGACGGCGATTATCGGACGCGACCAGTCCCGGGCGCCAAGATAACCCTGATGATCCAGCCAGGACCTGACGCTGTCCTTGAGCCGGCGCTCGCCGGACCTGATGCGCCTGGCGGCCGAGACGGCATCCACGGACGGACCGTCCGTGAACAGGTCGGACAGCAGGACCATCTCGTACGGTTCCAGCCCGGCTTCCTCCGGACGTCCTGCCAACTGTAATCGCCTCACCCGACTGTCCTCCACCTCGATCCGGATGATGCCCCGCAACATCAGGTCGATCAACGTCGCCGCCAAAGCCCGGGCACGTAACCGGCCGTCCAGCAGATAGCCCGCTTCGGCAGGACCGATCTCGGGCGGAGCCTCATATTCCGCCACCAGCGCCCGCCCCCGGACCGGAGGACGACGGTACATCAGATACAGCCAGACGAAATATCCGACCGGCAGGAGAAACAGGGCGCCGCCGACCGGGATCAATGCTGTCCAGACCGCGTATCCGGCCATATCACCAGGAACCGCCGCCGCCTCCGCCGCCGCCTCCGCCGGAGAACCCGCCGCCGCCTCCGCCGGAGAACCCGCTGCCGCTGCTGGAGCGCTGCGGGGCGGAAGTCACGGTCGAATTCAATGAAGAGTTCAGTGACCGGATAGACGACCCGAAATCAGAGGTCCGGAATGTCCCGGTGCCGACATACCATTCCGGCTCGGGCATATCGATGTCCTCGAAGGCCTTGGCCCATTTGTCGGCCACGCCGATGGCCATAGCGTAAGGCAGGAAGGTCTCGAATATCCTCTCCTTCTCCTGCCACTGCAGCCGGTACCTCTCCGCCTTCTCCAGGTATTCCTCGAAGCCTTTGGCCTTCTCCCAGGCCAGTACGCCCGGTCCGGTCCTCTTGGGCATGAGTGGAGCGAAAACCAGCACCATGACGCCGGACAGCATGAGGCTGATCATGGGCAGCGGGCCATGATCCGGCAGGAAGGCCGGCAGGATCATGGCCCCCAGCACCCAGGCAAGAATCGTGATACCTATCCCCGCGCCCAGATACTTGGCCCGGACCCTGTCGGGATTGGACGGGAAGTAGCCCTGTCCGACCACCTGTTCATAAATCTGATTCTTAATCTTCGTCAATTCCCCGTGGAAAGCGTGGCGGCTCTTGAGCTTGGACATCGTGACCGTCTTGGCGGCACCGAACATGATATCCAGGATCTTCTTCTCATAGGAACGCAGGTCATCGTCATCCTGGTATTCCTTGAGCCTCTCGAACTCGTAATCCTTCGACTTGAATATCAGCCCCTTCTTCTCGATCTCCTTGATGCGCAGATAGCCCCGGACGGCCAGGTCGACGATGATGGCGGTGATGTCCCTGAGATGCGCCGTCTCATCCATCAAGACACCGAACTCCGCGGGCCTTATCCCGTCAGGAGGCTCATACTCGACCATGATCGTACCCCGGCCGCCCACATCCCGGCCGCGGGTCCACCAACGGCGCATGAGCAGGATGAATGCTGCTGCCGGCAACAACAGCCAAAGCCAGGGCAAGACGGGACTGGGCCGTACGGCCTCCAGCCTGGCGACCAGGCCGGGCGGCCAGCCGACCACCACGGTGAGCGGCTCCTGGGCCACGAAATGCGATGTCGAATCCTGCAGGTTGACCAGACAGTCACTGGCGGTCGAACCGAACGGTCCGGTATAGCAAGCAGTCCGGACCTGGTCAGCCGGAACCGACGGGGGCAGAGTCACCACGGCACTGACCTGACGGAGCGGTACGTTCCACTCGTGTCCGGTGACGTTCCAATAGAGCTCATCATGATCCTCGAAGTAACGTAGGGCGCCTATCGCCTCATAGACGATCACGTAGCTCTGGATACCGATCACCGTAGCGTCCGGGTCCCCTATCTTGAGCCGGATCGCCGCCCGCGAGCGCTCTACCTTGAACGGCGCACCTCTGACCTCGAGCACCTCTATCGGTATCTCGAAGATATCGCCCCGCTCGTCGGTGTAACGCACCGGGATATCCCGGTAGATACCGTGACGGGGGTTCGGGAAATAATAGTCGATCCTCTCGGTCACGGTTATCCGTCCGTCCTCATGGACCGCTATCTCGGAGATGAACGACCTGACCTCTTCAGGATCGGCCGCCCGCACGTCGGTCGGCGATAAAAACGGGACCAGTACGGAAAAGACCGCCGCGAGGGCAAGCAGCAGGGTGCGGCGCACAGCGGCCGGATATCTGTCGGTGATGACCGTCATATTATGAAGAGGCTTCATTTCAGGTAAAGTGACTTGTTGTGGTTGTGTTCGTCCAGGGTGCGGGCATAGTGCACACTACCGTCCGCATCGGTCAGGAAATACCAGTAATCGTTCCCTAGGGGATCCAGAGCGGCCTCGATCGCCGAGAGTCCGGGATTGGAGATCGGCCCCAGCGGCAGCCCGGGATGGCGGTAGGTATTGAAGGGCGAATCGATCCAGGTGTCGGCCGAGGACACGGCCACCTTCTGTTGGCGGGTGAAATAGTTGACCGTGGAGTCGGCCTGGAGGGCCATATTGATGCCCAACCGCCTCCAGAAGATGTCAGAGACCATCCGGCGGTCCTCGTCCGAGCGGACCTCGTTCTCGATGATGCTGGCCATGATGATTATCTCATGGAGACCACGGCCAGCATCCGCCACCCGCTCCCGGTGTCCGGGAGTCAGCCGCCGGCCGAAGTTGTCCAGGAACATCCGTACCGCCTCCTCGGCCGTCAGGTCACGGAACACGCGGTAGGTGTCGGGAAAGAGGTAGCCTTCCAGCGAGGCCTTTTCCGGCTTGGTGGCCAGGAACGGGTATTCATCCGCCAGCCAAGCCGGCGGAGACCAATCTCCCAGACGGTAATCATAAGCCGGCTCGCCGGCGACGGAATACAATGAATCGCCTGCCGGCAATCCCAGCCGCCGCATCTCCTTGGCGATATCCTCCAGATCCCAACCTTCGATGATGCGCAGGACGAGCTCATCGGCCGCCAGACTTCCGGTGGTCAGCCGCTCGATGATCTCGGTATAGGAGCCGAGACCGGCCAGATCGTACTCGCCCGGCTGGAGACGGGTGGCCGCGCCGCTGCGACGTAGGGTGTATCCGAAGATCAGGCCGCTGCGGACCGCCCCCTTCTCCTTGAGTTCGCCGATGATGGAGGCGACGCCGTCACCAGGTCTGATGATGACCGGCCCTGTCGGCTCTCCCGGCGTCGAAAGATAGACACCTAGCCAGATCAAGGCACAGAAGACGGCGAGTACCAAGACCGACTTCCAGGGACCCCGATTCCTCGAATGACGGACTATCGTCATCATGATCTCTGCGGGTGACTGTTCATAAGAACCTTTCGTAACGGCTGTCCTTCTGCAGTTCGCCCACCAACCGCTTGACGTCCTGGGCCCGTTCCTTGGGGCAGACCAGGATGGCGTCCTCGGTCTCAATGACCACCAGATCCCTGATTCCGGCAGTGGCGATGAGCTTACCGGAAAGGCTGTACAGGAGATTGCCGCTGGATTCGATGCCGACATGTTCGCCCCTGACCACGTTCTGACGATCGTCGTCGGACAGGATCTCCTTGACCGCGCGCCAGTGCCCGACATCGGCCCAACCGAAATCCGCCGGCAGGACCAAGAGCCGCCGCTCCTTCTCCAGGATGCCGTAATCTATACTCTGGATAGGGAGGCGGGCGAAACGCGCCGCGATCTCCCTTTCCTTTCCTTTGTGACCCAGCAATCCCGCCATCTCACCGAACAGCGCGTGATGTTCCGGCAGATGACGCGCGAACGATTCCAGGAAAGCGCCGACCTGCCCGACGATCAGGGTCGGATTCCACAGATAGGAGCCGTCCTGGAGATAACCCGTAGCCGTGACCAGGTCCGGTCCACGAAACGGTCCACGGCATGGACCGGATCCCGTCCGCCGTCACCGCTACGCATGCCCTCCGGGCCAGTCCTGATGTAGCCATAACCTGTCTCGGGGTAAGAGGGGCGGAGGCCTACCAACACCGTATGGTCCGGCCTCATGGCGACGGCCTGTCCCGCCGCGGCGATCACCCGATGATATTCTTCCTCGTCCCTGACATAGGCGTCGGAATTGACCGTCACGAAAATCCCGTCCGGATCATCCTGGGCGACATGCGACAGGGCGAAACCTATCGCCGCCGCCGTGTCCCGACGGCAAGGCTCGACGACAAGATTACGCCGGGGCAGTTCCGGCAACTGACGCCGGACCGCTTCCTGCTGCTCTGCCGATACGGCGACGACGATATCCGAAGAAGCCAGACCCCGCCGCAACCTTGCGTAAGTCGCCTGCAACAGGGTGCGGTCTCCGATGATCGCCTCCACCTGTTTGGGATTGGTGCGCCTGGAGATCGGCCAAAGCCTGGTGCCTGTACCTCCGGCCAATATTATCGCCTTCATATGGCTTGATTATCACTGCCACTCATCCCGCCGCAGCCCGACGATTCCGCCTGACCGGACCTTCGACGATCCAGACCACCAGGGCCCAAGCCGCGCCGCAGACGGCGCCGACCAGGATATCCAAGGGATAATGGACGCCTACGAAGACCCGCCCCAGAGCTACCAATGAGGCCGCCCCTATCAGGACCGGACCCCAACGCGGTCGGACCAGCGACACCGAGACCGCCAAGGCAAAGGCGATGGCGGCATGATCGGACGGAAAGGACTTGAAGGAAGCCGAGGTGCCGATGAGCGGTACGATGTCCGGAAAGGTGACGAAGGGGCGGGGGCGGAAATGGATGAGGGCGATGACCTGATTCCCGGCAAAGGCCAGGATGGAGGCCGCCGTGGCCCGCCAGACGATCGCCCGACCCGACCATAGACGACTTATCAACCTCCGGCCCCTCAGCCGATCCGACCGCAATACCGGAACGATGCACAACCAGACAGGTACGGCAGCGATGACGAAAATGAGGTAACGGGCCGCGAAAAGGCCAGCGGCATCGAGGAGCGCCGAAGTCCCCACCGCACCGTGGATCGACCGGAAAAGTCCGATGTCATATGCCGATATCATACATATAACGTACAGTCTCGATGCCGTTACGGTAAAGACAGCCGGCCGGCGGCTCATGATCGCCTCCGACCCTGGTTTCATCGGGTTCAGACCGGCGGTTCTGGGGCCACCGTATCGCCTGACGGCGGCGCGTCGTCAGCCCGACCCGCGGTGGGATCGGTCGGACCGGTCTGAGGAGGGACGAGCAGGGACGGTTTGCCGTCTCGACCCTGGTCCGCCGCAGCCTGTCCCGAAGATCTCTTAAGGGGCAGGTCGGAAGTGATAACGGTGGGTTCCGAGACTTCAGTCAGATCGAAAGGTTCGGACTCGGTCTTCAGGTAGCCGGGCTTGGTGACGGTCACGTAATAGACGTTGCTGCCGACCCGGAAATGATACCGGCCGCGCTGATCGGCTACCTGGGTCTCCAGCAGCTTGTGGTAGGGCAGGGCGAAGATACGGAGCACTGCCTGCGGTATGGGGCGTCTGGAGTCGGTATCGAAGATCGTACCCCAATTCTTGCCCGTCTCCACGGAGGCCAGGCGGCGGAAGATCATGTAGACGAGCAGCTGCACGGCGAACAGCCCCAGGACGAAACCGGACGGCCGGATCACTACGGCCAGCCCGCCCAACACCGGACTGAGCAGGGCCAGCTGTGACCGGAGCCTGCGCCGGGAGTCCCGGCGGATGACGGCGGCGTCCGACTCCTCCCGCTGGACCGGGTCCAACGGGATGTTGGGGGCCAAAAGCGTCGCATCTTCGGCTATCTCGATCGTCTCACCGCGATAGACGGACAGCCTTTCCGCTCCCCCCTCCGGGGCAGCGACGAACTCGCTCGGGAAAGTGAAACCTCCCTTGATCGCCTCCAGGCGATAACGGCCCCGCTTGACCAGGAAAGAGAAACGTCCGCTCTTGTCCGTGACTTCGCTCCGGACCATCCGGCCGGTGTCGGCATCACGCAGACGGACGATGGTCAGGTCCACCGGCAGGTTGGATAGGGAATTATAGACGGTACCCCACTGTTTGCGCCTCTTGCGCCCCAGCAAGGCCAGCGGTTGCGTGATCAGGAGGAACAGGTAAGAAGCGGCCGACAGCGTCGAATGGGCCGCCAGGGTGGTGTTGGCGATGGCCACAGTAGCCGCGGTCGGCGCCACCGCCACTTCCGCTATCGTCTCCACCCGGTCGTCGTTCGCCAGTTCACCGACCGCCTGAACCGTGCTCTCCGCCACCAGGGCCAGCATCTCCTGAGTCGATTCCAGGCCGATGATGGTGCCTCCGGCCCCGACGATACCTTCCCCGGCATAGCCACCCTCCGGACCGGCTATACCCTCCGAAGTCACGGCGTGCGGTCCGGCCAGATAGCTGCCTTGATTCCGCTCCAGGGAGAAAAGCAGGGCATAACCATAACATCCGGACCGATCATTGCAGTCCGTCCCGTCCCGGTTGAGAGAACGATAGATGTATTCGGAACCGCCCGGTTGCGGGTTCCGGGGCACGGTCTGCATGAAGAGCATCCCCCGCGGTTCGGGGCCGATCCCTCCGTCGGAGATGAAGGTCGATATGCCGGGCAGTCCGAGGATAATCCCGTCCATCCCCGACTGTCCGTCAGGCGGGTATTGGCTGTGCTGTTCGAAATAGAACTCGATCGCCGACTGTATCTGTTTGACGTCGGAGACGCGTTTGGTGTCACGGGCGTTGGCCCGGACGGTCGTATACGAGACCGAAGCGATGCTGGAAAGCAGTCCGATGATAGATACCGTCACCAGAAGTTCGATCAGGGTGAAGCCGTTGCGGCGGCCGGCGGCGACCGTCGGTCGTCCGACCACAAAACCGCGTCCCTGAAGATACGCGGCTCGGCCGGGCTTTTCCCGTGACCGTCTCATACCAGTGGACTCCCGGTCATGTCCGGAGGCTGGGGTACTCCCAGTATCTTCAGGACGGTCGGGGCGGTGTCGGCCAACATGCCGACGGGCGGCATCAGCGAAAGGTCACCGCCCACCATCTCCCCGGTCGGCGCCGCCTGACCCCGCCAGGGTTCACCGACGACGATGAACGGTACCGGATTGGTGCTGTGTTCCTTGTCGATCTCCCCGGTCTGCAGATTTATCACCTCCTCGCCGTTGCCGTGATCGGCCGTGATGACCAGGGCGCCCCCGGCAGTCAGGATGGCGTTGGCGATACGGCCGATGCATTCGTCGCAGGTCTCGACGCCCTTGAGGGTCGCCTCATACTGGCCGGTATGCCCCACCATGTCGGCATTGGCGAAATTGGTGACGATGAAGTCGTATTCCTTCTTCTCGATCTCCTCCAGGATACGCTCGGTTATCTTCGGCGTGGACATGGCCGGTGCCTGATCGTAGGAGGAGACGCGCGGCGAAGGTATGATCACCCGATCCTCGCCGGGGAATTCCTCTTCCTTCATGCCGTTGAGGAAGAAGGTCACGTGGGCGTATTTCTCGGTCTCGGCGATATGGAGCTGCTTCAGTCCGGCGTCGGACACCACCCTGGCCAGACAGGTCTCGATGATCTCCGGCGGGAAAGCCACCTTGGCCGGAGTGCCTTTCTCGTACTCGGTCATGGTGGCGAAATAGAGGTCCTTCATGTATTCCCGTTCGAACTTGTTGAAGTTGGGGATGGTGAAGGCCTGGACGATCTGCCGGGCGCGATCCGGCCGGAAATTCCAGAAGATGACGGCATCGCCGTCCTTGATCGGTCCGGCGTGCTGACCGCCGGAAGTGATCATGGTAGGGACGAATTCCTCGTCGTAGACCTCCTGATCGTAGGATTCCTGCACGGCCTTGACGGGATCGTCGTATGACCGGTCGGCTCCCTTGCCGGTCATCGTGTTATAGGCCTTCTCGATACGATCCCAGCGGTTGTCGCGGTCCATGGCGAAGTAACGTCCGGAGAGGGAGGCCAGCTGACCGATACCCAGCTCCTGCATCTTCTTGAGCAGGTTCTGCACGAACTCGATACCGGTATTGAATATCGTGTCCCGCCCGTCCAGGAAGGCGTGGACCTTGACGTCACTGAGGCCCTGCTGCTTGGCCAGCTCGAGCAGCTTGTAGGCATGGGCGTCCGAACCGTGCACGTTGCCGGGACTCAGGATACCCATGAGATGCAGGGTGGAATTGTGCTGCTTGGCGTGTTCGATCGCCCCGAGCAGCGTCTGGTTCTGGAAGAATTCGCCGCTCTCGATGGAGATGTTGATTCGCGGCAGCGACTGATAGAAGATCTTACCGGCTCCGATGGTCAGGTGACCGACCTCGGAATTACCCATCTCGCCCCACGACAGACCGACCGCCGCACCGGAGGCGCGGACGGTGACGGTCGGAAAGGTCTGACAGATCTCGTCCAGATAGGGGGTGTTGGCGGCGGCGATGGGATTGCCCGGACCGGGTGGTGCCACCCCCCAACCGTCGAGAATCAGCAGTACGACTGGTCTTATCTTCTGGTCAGCCATAGCCGGAGAACCCTCATCTCTCACGGATCAGGGAGAAGCCGGTCATCTCCGGCGGTTTCGGTATGCCCATGATGTCCAGGATGGTCGGGGCGACATCGGCCAACATGCCGTCACCTAACGTCACACCCTTGAACCTGTCGTTGACGATGACGAAAGGTACGGGGTTCGTCGAGTGTTCGGTGATCATCCCGTCCCCTTCCCCGTTTTTCATCCATTCGGCGTTACCATGATCGGCAGTTACCACCAGGGTCCCGCCCAAAGAGGCGATAGTCTCCGCCAGCTTACCTAGACTATCATCGATGATCTGGACCGCCTCGACTGTCGCTGCGATATCCCCGGTATGGGCTACCATGTCGGCATTGGCGAAGTTGCAGACCACGAAATCATGGAGGCCGGATCGCAACCGCCTGATCACCTCATCGGTTATCGTCCGAGCCCGCATCTCGGGACAGTCGTCGTAATGGGCGACGAACTGTGACGGTACTCTCATCCGCTCCTCGCCGAACCTCGGCTCGGCGTAACCGCCGTTGAAGAAGTAGGTCACGTGAGCGTATTTCTCGCTTTCCGCGATATAGAACTGTCGCAGCGGAGCCAGGGTCTCGGTCAGTCCATGCTGCACGTCACGGCTAGGAAAGGCGGTGAAGACGTGCGGTAAGTCCGGACCGAAATCAGTCATGGCAGCGAAGCGGGTGTTCTTCGGAACCTTGCGGCGCTTGAAGGAGTTGTCGTTCTGCTTCTCGAAATCGTGTTGGACGAAACATTTGGCCAGCTGACGGGCCCGATCCGACCGCAGGTTGAAGAAGATGATGACGTCATTGTCGTCGAATGTGCCTACCGGCCGCTTCTTGTCGTCGACGATGACGGTCGGAATGATGAACTCGTCGGTCTCGCCGCGGGCATAGGCGCGCAGCAGGGCCTCTTCGGCGCTGGTCGCCGTGACCCCCTCACCGGAGACGATGCAGTGATAGGCCAGGTCGGTCCGGTTCCACCATTTGTTGCGGTCCATGGCATAGAAACGTCCGATGACCGTGCCGATCTCCTGGTTCGGATGCATCCTTTCGCGCAATTGCTGAAGCAGCTTCTGGGCCGAATGGGGCGGTGAGTCGCGTCCGTCGGTGAACATATGGACCACCGTCTTCGGCACACCCTCCTCATGGACCAGTTCCAGCAGGGCGTGCAGATGATCCGGCGAGGAGTGGGCGCTGTTACCGTTCGACAGCAGGCCCATGAGGTGAACCTTGGTACCGTACTTCTTGGCGTGCTTCAACGCCTCCCGGAAGGCCATGTTCTTGAAGAACGTCCGATCCTTGATCGCCTCAGAGACGTAAGTGATATCCTGACGGACCACCCGACCGGCGCCGATGTTCATGTGGCCTGATTCCGAGTTACCCTCCTGATTAGGCAGGAGGCCGACATACCGTCCGTGGGCCATAAGCTGGGAATGGGGAAACTCGGCGAGAAAACGGTCCCAGTGCGGTTTCTCGGCCAGGCTGATCGCGTTTCCGGGTCCCGGCGGGGCTAACCCCCATCCGTCCAGTACGACCAACATCACCGGACGGCGGCCGCCCGCTTTGCCCTTACCCTTCTTCTTCGACGGACGCTTGGCGCGTCTGCCGGAGGTTTTTCCCTTGCTCGGTGACATGGGATTCAGTATAGACGATTGAGCGTGAAAATTGAAGGCAAAAACTTCTGCGTCTACGGTCCGGCGACGGGCGCCGGGCCGGGTCCGAAAAGAAGGCCGGTAACGGCCTTCTTCGGCGGGATTGACGGTCCGATCAGCGCTTGGTCGTCTCTGACTCTATCTCCATGAGGCGGTTGTACTTCTCCAGCCTCTCGCTGCGCGACAGGCTGCCGGTCTTGATGAATTCCGCCCCCACCGCCACCGACAGGTCGGCGATGAAAGTATCGGCTGTCTCCCCGGAACGGTGAGAGACGGCGATCTTGTACCCGTGCTCCTGGGCCATCATGATAGTATCCATCGTTTCGGAAAGCGAGCCGATCTGATTGACCTTGATCAGGATGGCATTGGCCACCCGGCGCTTGATGCCCATCTCCAGGCGGCGGACATTGGTGACGAACAGATCATCACCGACCAGCACCAGTTTCTTGCCGAGTCTCTTGGTGTGGGCCTCCCAGTTGTCCCAGTCGTCCTCGGACAGGCCGTCCTCCAGGGTCATGAACGGATACTTGCTGAGCCATCTCTCATAGAGAGCGTCCAGCTGCTTGGCGGTCAGTTCCTTGTCGTCGGCCTTGAGGACATACCGGTCCTTCTTCTCGTCATAGAACTCTGAAGCGGCGGCATCGGCTCCCAGCGACACGTCCCGCCCGGGACGGTAACCCGCCGATTCGATGGCGTCGACGATCAGCTTGAAGGCCTTCTCGTTCGACTGGAGACGCGGGGCATAACCGCCTTCATCGCCGACCGAGATGACATGACCTTTCTTCTTGAGAATCTCGGCCAGCACATGGAATATCTCGCTGCCGGCCCTGACCCGTTCCCGGAAGAGCTTCATCTTGGGGATGATCAGGCACTCCTGGAAGTCGATCGCCCAATCGGCATGACGGCCGCCGTTGAGGATGTTCATCATCGGCAGCGGCATGGGGAAACCCTCCTTCCGTATGCCGAAGACCGACCTCAGATACCGGTACAACGGCATCTTACGCGCTGCGGCACCGGCCCGGGCGACGGCTAACGACACGCCGAGGATGGCATTGGCGCCCAACTTCGACTTATTGTCCGTACCGTCGAGTTCGAGCATCAGGTTGTCGAGACGGCGTTGCAGGGTCACGTCGAGGCCGACCAGCCTTTTCCTGATCTTGGTGTTGACGTTCTCCACCGCCTTGAGGACGCCCTTGCCGTGATATCGCTTGGAATCCCCGTCCCTGAGCTCCAAAGCCTCGTGCACCCCGGTCGAAGCGCCGGACGGCACCGAAGCCGTACCGCTCACCCCACCTTCCACTTCGACCCGCACCGAGACGGTCGGATTACCCCTGGAATCGATGATCTCCCGGGCCTTGATGTCCTTGATCGCGTTGGCCATAGCTGTCTTCTGGTTATCTTTAGTCGGTTATCTTCGGATGAAAACGGGGTGTCCCGCGCCGGTCAGTCGCGGACGAGCGGCGTGATCCCCGGCAGTTCCTTGCCGGCCAGGAACTCCAGCATCGCCCCGCCCCCGGTGGAGACATGATCGACATATTCCGCCATGCCGGTCTGTTCGAGACAAGGTATCGTATCGCCTCCTCCGACCACGCCGAAGGCCTTGCCGGAAGAGCGCGAGGCGATGACCCGGCCCAGGATAATCGAACCGTGGCTGAACTTACGGACCTCGAACATGCCGACCGGACCGTTCCAGACGATCGTCTGGGCCCCCTTCAGTATGTCGGCGAACTGCCGGACGGTCTGGGTACCCACGTCAACCACGTACTCGTCATCCCGGATGTCGTCCGGCGAGGTCACCCGCACCTTGGCCTCATTGGACAGCTCATCGGCCACCAGGACATCGGTAGGCAACACGATCTTGCGTTTGGAGACCAGCGGTTTGGCCAGACGGACGTCGACCGGCGAGACCGCGGAACGGCCGATGGAGAGACCTTTGGCCCGGAAGAAGCCGTTGGCCATCCCCCCGCCCACCAGGATGGAGTCGGCTACCTTGAGCAGGCGCTGCATGGTCGGCAGTTTGGTGGTCAGTTTGGCGCCGCCCATGAGCACGACGAACGGCCGGCGCGGCTCCTGCAGCACCCGGTTCAGGCTCGAGACTTCCTTGTCCAGCAGTTTACCCGCGTAACTGGGCAACAGCTCGGCGACTCCGGCATTCGAGGCGTGGGCCCGGTGGGCCGTGGCGAAGGCGTCATTGACGAAGATCTCGGCGAACGACGCCAGACGGCGGACGAAGAACGGATCGTTCTTCTCTTCACCCTTATAGAAACGGATATTCTCGAGGAGCGTCACCTCACCGTCCTTCATCTTGGCCAACCGACGGTCCACCTTCTCGTCGTCGACGATACTCTCCTTGACGAAGCGGAACGGGACCTTGAGCCGGGTCTCGAGATAGGCCGCTACCGGAGCCAACGACAACCGGCGCTGCCACCGTTCCGGCCGGCCGAGATGGGAGACCAGTATCACCCTGGCACCGCGGGTCGACAGGAAACGTATGGTCGGCAAGGCCGCCTTGATCTTCAGTCCGGCACCCTGATCCACCTCGCCTTTCGGCCCCAAAGGCACGTTGAAATCGACGCGTACCAGGACACGTCGTCCCTCGAGTTTCCTCAGTTGGGTCATCTTGTTGAGGCGCATATCCCGCGGACCTGCCCGTTGATTATACCACGCGGGGCGGTGTCAGGATAAACGGCGGTCACCAGGAGATATCGAGCAGCACCACCTCCGGCGGGACCAGCAACCGGCCGCGTAGCCGGTCTTCGCCGGCCCCGGTCGTGATGAAGAGCGACATCGGACCGAACTCGTACAGCCCCCGGTAGAAGCCGGGTCCGATGGCGCTCGCCGGCACATGGAACGGCCCGAGGAACGGCAGGTGCAGCTGCCCGCCGTGGGTGTAACCACAGACCGCCAGATCGACGTCCCGTATCTCACCGACCGGCGCCGCTCCGGGATTGTGGGCCGCCAGTACCGTGATGTCGGCCGGCGGTCCGTCGGCGAAGGCGGCTATCCAGTCAGGATCGCCGTGGTAGATGTCATCGATCCCGATGAGACGCAGCTGTCTGTCGTCCGCGGACAGGAACACCGGTTCGTTGGTCAGGACCTCCACCCCGTAGGATTCGATGCTGCGGCGGACGGTGACCGCTCCGGTCTCGTAATCGGAGCGGCCCAGCACGGCGTAAGCCCCCTGTCCGCTTTCCAGGCGCCGCAACGGCTCGAGCATCCTCATTCCCGATTCGCGCTCGACGACGTCGCCGAGGATGATCACTGCATCCGCCTCCAGTGAATTCAGCCGGTCCACCACCCGATCGAGCCAGACGGCATCACGGAAACCGCCGAGATGCAGGTCGGAGACTACCGCCAACCTCAGGCCGTGGCCCTCCTGTCCCAGGATCACCGGCTGGATCCTGACCTTAAGCAGCCTCGGCTCCACGAACCAGGCGTACAGGCTGATGGTCCACAGGACTAGACCGAGTGCGGTCAGCAGCACGAGTCCCGGACCGACCGGCCGGCGTTCCCGCCGGAAAAGCAGCCAGACCAGATGGAGCGGTATCGCGGCGAAGAGGACCGCCGCGACCGCGTCTGTGATTATCGCCCAATCCATCGACGGTTCACTTCTCCAGGCTCTTGCCGACCCGTTCCGCCATCTCGGCTAGCCGGAGGGAATAGCCCCACTCGTTGTCGTACCAGGCCACCACCTTCACGAAATCGCCGCCGATCACCTTGGTCAGGCCCAGATCGACCACGGACGAATAGGGGCAGCCGACGTAATCGGATGACACCAGCGGTTCGTCGGAGACCGCCAGCACTCCCTTGAAGATCGGATTCTTGGCCGCCTGACGGAACGTCCGGTTGATCTCTTCCACCGTGGTCTTCTTTTTCAGCAGGAAAGTGAAGTCGGCCAGGGAGGTGACCGGGATGGGTACGCGGATGGCCAGACCGTCGAACAGTCCCTTGAGATCCGGTATGGTCTCGGTCGTGGCGATCGCCGCGCCGGTCGTGGTCGGGATCATGTTCATCGCGGCCGCCCGGGCCCGGCGGAGGTCCTTATGCGGCCCGTCCTGGAGGTTCTGGTCCGCGGTATAGCCGTGGACCGTGGTCATGATCGCCCGCCTGACGCCGAACTTGCCGTGCATAATTGCGGCCACCGGCGCGATGCAGTTGGTGGTGCAGGAGGCGTTATTGATGATCTTCGGCCGGCCGACGCCCTTCTCCGCGTTCACCCCGATGACGAAGGTCGGTACGTCGCCCCCTTTGGCCGGCGCCGAGATGATGACCCGCTGGGCCCCGGCCGTCAGGTGCTGTCCGGCGAGCTCCTCGGTCCGGAACCGGCCGGTGCATTCGAGGACCACGTCGATCCGGTGCTTCTTCCATGGGAGCTGCGAGGGGTCGCGCTCGGCATAGACCCGAACCTTCTTGCCGTCGACGATGAGATGGTCGTCGTCGAAGGAGACCTTGCGGTCATAGGTACCGTAAGCGGTATCGTACTTGAGCAGGTGGGCCAGCGTCCTGGTGTCGGTCAGGTCGTTGATGGCCACGAATTCGATCGACTTGACCTTGCCGAACGCGGCCTTGAACGTGCCGCGTCCGATGCGGCCGAAACCGTTGATGGCTACCCGAATAGGCATAATGGAGAATTTTACGGGTGATTGATATGGCGCCATCAGTATAGCACGCGCCACCCGTCCCTGGCACCAGAATGGCGGTCATCGGGACACGGAATCCAAACCCCCGGCCGTGAGGCCGGGGGTTTCCGTTCCCGTAGGTGCTCGACCGACCGATCAGGAGCTCAGCCAGTCGAAGAGCGGCGTGAGGTCGAGACTCATGCCGACCCTGAGGGCGCGGGCGTCCATCAGGCCCGAGATGCCCCATTCCGGCACGGCTATCGAGTTGACCCGGGCCACGGCCTTGGCCAGGACCAGGACCGGAGCCTGGAGATGGAGCTCGGACGCGGCGCGGGAGACGGCGCTCCACAGCGAATCGCCGATCGACAGCTTGGAGTTCTTCTTGTCCTCCTTCTCCGGCTTCTTGTCGATGGTCTTGCCCGAGACCGAGTCGCCTTCGGGTTCGACGACCACCTGCAGATGCTTGCTGACGGTCTGGTCCTCGAAGATCTCGCCGCCGGAGACGCCGGTGTAGACGCCGGTCAGCGGGTCCCGGGTGATCAGCAGGAAGTCTCCCGGAGCGTGCACGCCGAGCATGGCGACGCCGTCGCTGCCGGTGACCTCAGGATAGTAATCCTCACAGGTGTCGTAGATCGTCTCGAAGTTCTTGGGCGAGAAGCCGATACCGCGGGCGCAGGAGCCGGTCTCCTTGGTGAAGGCCCGGACCTCGGCGCCGACGATCGGCTCCTTGACGCTGCCCGGCTGGTCGCCGGTATGCACGGTGTGCCGCTCGAAGGAGACCTCATACCAGGCGTTGATCGGCGGCATGATCTCGAGCACCGTGTAGTGCAGGCCGGAGAAGGTGACGTACTCGCCGTTGGCGTCCACGCAGATGTCGATGTTGTGGCTGTCATGGATGTACTCCGTGCTGCAGGAGCCCTGGTTGGGCAAAGTGACCACCTGAGCCGGGGCGGAGCAGCGGCGGACGTACGGGCTGAACTCGGCACCGGGATAGTCCGCGACGCAGGCCTCGGTGCTGCCCGGACTCATCGGCATGGTGACTTTCTTGGTCCCGCCCTGGAGATCGGCGTCGCTGATGTTGATCTTCGGCGCGACGGCGTCATCATCGATCAGCACGTTGATCTCGGTGGCCGGATCGAGCGGCTTGGCGCCTTCCGGCAGGGTGATCTCGTAGCTCCTGCCTCCCTGGCTGCCGGACACGTTCAGGGTGGTCGAGCCGTCGCTGTTGATCGAGATCGACCCGACAGCGCCGCCCTGGATGATCATCTGGTCGGGAGAGGCCTGGACCTCGATCGTCACCGTGGCCTCGCCCGAGTCGACCGTGCCGTCATTGGCGACATAGGTGAAGGAGTCGGTCCCCCGGAAACCGGAGTTCGGGGTGTAGATGAAGAGGCCGTTGGCGTTGAAGGTCAGGGCGCCGTCGGTCGGGTCGGACTTCTTGACGGCCGTGAGCGGATCGCCGTCGGCGTCGGTGTCGTTGCGGAGCACGCCCGGAGCGGCCACACCGAGCTGGGCGTCGGTCACGGTCACGTACGAGTCGTCGTTTGCCGTCGGCGGTGCGTTGTCGATCAGCTCGAGGGCCGTATGCAGCAGGCCGGAGACGGTGACCTTGGTGCCGTAATCGTCGACGGTGATGCTGACGTTATGCGGATCCACACCGTGGGTCGGGTGACCGATCGTCTCGACCGAAGTCTGGCCCTGGCCGGGCAGGTCCACCTGCACCCCGTCGTCGCACTCGCCGGAGACGGCGCTGTAGTCGGCTGCCGGATAATCCTTGACGCAGAGGTACTGACCGGCGCCGAGCGGCAGTTCGAGGGTCTTGGTGCCGGTGAAGCTGGCGTCGACCTTGAGGCGCGGCCGGTCCGCATGGTCGTCGACGCTCACGCTGAACGGCTCGCTGGCTCCGGCCGGCAGGTCGATCGAGTAGGCCCCGC
The DNA here is from genome assembly GCA_001303185.1 of Parcubacteria bacterium SG8_24. Lineage (GTDB taxonomy): Bacteria > Patescibacteriota > Patescibacteriia > SG8-24 > SG8-24 > SG8-24. Next base: position 2,602 of record LJNP01000025.1, on the reverse strand, counting down.
CGTTCTCGCCGGTCACGGTGCAGGCAATGCTGCCGTCGCCGGCGTCAGTGGTGCAGTCGGCCGCGTCGTCACCGTCCGAAAGGATCACGTCGGTGACCGGATCGACGGTGACCGAGACGTTGGCGCTGTACGTTCCCACCACGTAGGTGAAGGTGTCAGAACCGTACCAGTCGGCGGCCGGCGTATAGGTCACGGTGCTGCCGTCAGTGGTGACCGTGCCGTGGACACCCTGGGTGACCGCGTCGACAGTGAGCGGGCTGTCCGGGTCGCTGTCATTGGCCAGGACGTCGATAATAGTGGAGACGTCCTCATCCATGGTGACGCTGTCGTTGACCAAGGTCGGCGGATCGTCGACCGGAGTGACGGTCATGTTCACCGTGGCCGTGACTAAGTCCACCGTATAGGTGAAGGAGTCGGAACCGGACCAATCGGTATCCGGATCATAGGTGACGTTGCTGCCGTTGTTGGTGACCGTACCGTGGGCCCCCTGGGTCACCGAGTCGACGGCGAGCACGGAGTCGATGTCCGAGTCGTTGGCCAGGATATCGACCACCTTGGCCGTGTCCTCAAGAGTGCTGTCGCTGTCGTTGACCAGGGTCGGCGGGTCGTCGACCGGATTGACGGTCACCTCGACCGTGGCCGTGACGCCGTCGATCGTGTAGGTGAAGGAATCGAGGCCGTTCCAATTAGGATCCGGCCAATAGCGTATCTCTTCGGCCATGATCTCGGCCGAGCCGTGCGCCGGGTCGCTGACCGAGTCTATCTCGAGCGGCGAATCGGGATCGAAGTCGTTGTCCAGGACCATGATCAGTACCTCGCCGTCCTCGTCCACGGTGGCCTCGTCGTCACCGAGCGTCGGCGGGACGTCACGATTGACCGTGATGGAATCGGTAGCGGAATTGCCGACGTTGTCCGTGGCCAGGGCGGTGAGGATGTTGGCGCCGGAGTTGAGCGGCACCGTGCAGCCGGAGGCGCAGGGGAGAAGCGTCGCCGGTCCAGGTGCCGTCAGCCGGAGAGGTGATGTTCACGGACGGCGGAGTATTATCGCGATTGACCGTGATGGAATCGGTGGCGGTAAGTCCCTCTCCGTTCGTGGCCGTGGCCGTGAGGGTGTTGGCGCCCTCGCTGAGCGGAACGTTGGCGCACCTGTAATTGCCCGGCATGGCCATGACCGGACAGTTCTGGCCGTTCATGGTGACCGAGGCGATACCGCTCTCGGGATCGGACGCCTGTACGTTCACCGAGATGGAAGAGTTGCTGGTCCAGGTGCCGTCGTTCGTGGGATCGACGGTCACTAACGGGGGCGTGGTGTCGGCCCCCGGAGCTCCAAAATTATAAATCTCGAATCCCGAACCGCCGACATAAGCATAACTGCCCTCGACATCGATAGCTGTCATGTAGACAGAGACACCACCGCCATACTGATGAAATGGCACGGAACCCTCCAGAGACGGAGCGGTCTTGTCGGAGATGTCATACACGTACAGCCTATCGTCGTTAGTCGTGCAGAGATAAGCGTAGTTACCTTGCACGTCAAGAGTGTCCAGACCGTCACCAACCGACACTGTGCTTCGAAGACTTGGTGAGGCGGGATTACTAATGTCATAGATCCGGAATGCGTCTCCTGCCCTAGAAGTTATATACAGATAATTACCATCTACTACGACATCACCGTAACCAACTCCACTTAATGAGGTGACTAGTGACGGAGCGGAAGGATTACTCACGTTCCATACCTGAAAATTACCTTCATAAATGGAAATATAGGCATAATTACCATCCCCACTCAAAGCTATATTAATAGCTCCCGTACCTCCAGTGCTCACTTGCGCCACCTGAGTGATGGCGGCAGGATTCGTCACATTCAGAATCGTCAGAGTATGAATATTGTGGCTAACAACGTACACATACGGCCAATCAACCGCCAAACCGTAGGCATTCGGCACATTGTAACTACCTGCAGAAAAAGGGTTCAGGGGATCTGATATGTTGAAGATCTCCATTGCAGCCAGAGACTTGTTATCATGATTGTACTCCGCAAGGTATGCGAAGTCCCCTTCTATATCCAGATCATTAGTCTGCTGTCTCACCGTCGTGGCCGAGGCGACAATTGTCGGATTAGCCCGATCCGAGACGTCGATGACGTCCAAAAATCCTTCACCGCCCCTTTCATCCCAAACTGATGTGAAGGCATAATCTCCGACAACGTCAACTCCGTAAGGAGAAAAGTAACCTCCAAAATAATCTACAGGTACTCTACCTGTCTCCGCGGTCGGTATCGTCAATGCCGCTGCCGGTTGTATTCCGAGGAACACCATCGCCAGCGTGGTCACCAGGACCGGGAGGCGACGGGTCAATGTTTTTCTTAGTGACATATTCATATGGTTTGGTTGCGGTATCCCTTCGACTGCGCTCAGGGAATGACCTTTGATGATATTTGATGAGTTGATTAATTGATTGATGGGTTATCGATTTACGAGGAGGTAATTATTATACAAGAGATTAATCAAAACCGCCGCCTATCCGGGCCGCGGGTCGACCGTAAACATGAGATGATTCAGGATCCGGTATGCACCGGAGATATCAGACACGGAAGTCCGCC
>LJNP01000003.1 GCA_001303185.1 Parcubacteria bacterium SG8_24 | reverse complement strand
TCTGCTGTCCGGCATCGATGACCCGGAGGCTTTCGCCGCCGCCGCCCGGACCGAGGGCATCGAGGTCGGCCCCGACGACGGCTTCGACGACGTCTTCTTCAAGGTGTTCCTGCGCGACATCGAGCCGCATCTGGGACAGGGGCGGCCGGCCATCCTTCATGACTACCCCCGCTCCATGGCTGCCTTGGCACGCCTGAAACCGGGCGAGCCCCGACTGGCCGAGCGTTTCGAGGTCTATTGTGCCGGCCTGGAGTTGGCCAACGCCTTTTCCGAACTGAACGATCCCGAGGAGCAGGAACGGCGTCTCGTGCAGGAGCGGGAAGAGCGGCGTCGGGCCGGCAAGGATACCCCGCCGCTGGACCGCGCTTTCCTGGAGGCGGTAGGTTCGATGCCGGATGCGGCCGGTATTGCCCTGGGCGTGGACCGTCTGGTAATGTTGCTCACGGACGCCCCCAGCATCAGGGACGTATTGTTTTTTCCCGCGGGAGAGCTCTTCGGCGCGACCTCCGGGGAAGGAGCGACGAATTAACCGTTGGATTATGGCCGATACCACCTCACTCAAGAAGGACGTGTTCATCATCTTCAAGGACGCCGTCTATCAGGTCGTCGATTTCCAGCACGTCAATCCGGGCAAGGGCAGCGCTTTCATCCGCACCAAACTCCGCAACGTCCAGAGCGGCAAGGTCCTCGACAATACCTTCAAGGCCGGTGAGGCGATCGAACTGGCCGAACTGGAGAGGAAGACGGTCCAGTATCTCTATAGGGACGATTCGGGATTCCATTTCATGGACAACGAGACCTTCGAACAGCTCGGCATCTCCGCCGAACTAATCGGGGATAAGGGCGGTTATCTGACCGAGGGTCAGGAGGTCATCGTGCTGTTCCATGAGGGTTCACCCCTCTCCGTCGATCTGCCCAAGAAACTGACGCTGAAGGTCACGGAAGCGATGCCGGCAGTGAAAGGCGATACCGCTTCCGGCAACGTCAAGAAGGAAGTGACGCTCGAGACCGGGATGAAGATTGACGTGCCGCTGTTCATCGAGCAGGGAGACGAGGTCATCATCAATACGGAGAGCGGCCTGTACGTGGAGAGGGCGAAATGACCACAAAAGGTGCGGCCGACCGTCCGGGCGGCGACCTCATCCGGATATTACCGTTCTTCTTCTAGGACCGACCAAAAGCGTCCCCTACGGGGACGCTTTTATCGTCTGCCCAAAACGCCGGCCGGGCGGCCGGCGTTTTATCGGTCTAAGCCGGGGTTCTCTCCGGCGCCATCTTGGCCGTCTCCGCCTCGCGTACTGTCTTGATGATGGTCTGGCGGAGTTCCTTCATGAGTTTCTTCTCGTCCCGCAGGAAGAGCCGGGCATTCTCCCGTCCTACTCCCAGCTTCACTTCCCCGCAGGAATAGCTGTTTCCGCTCTTGGTGATCGTCCCGGTCTGGACTCCGAGATCGATGAGGTCGCCCGCCACCGAGATGCCCTCGTTATACATGATATCGAACTGGCAGGTACGGAACGGCGGCGCCACCTTATTCTTGACCACCTTCACTTTCACCTGATTGCCGATGACCTTGTCGTTCTGCTTGATCTGGGCCGAGCGCCGCACTTCGATGCGCAGCGACGAGTAGAATTTCAGCGCCGTACCGCCGGTCGTCGTCTCCGGATTCCCGAAGATGATGCCGATCTTCTGGCGTATCTGGTTGATGAAGATGACCGTGGTCTTGGTCTTGGAGACGATACCGGTCAGTTTGCGGAGCGCCTGACTCATCAGTCGGGCCTGCAGACCCATGTGCTGGTCGCCCATGTCACCTTCGATCTCCGCTTTGGGTACGAGCGCTGCCACGGAATCGACCACCACCACATCGACGGCGCCGGAACGTACCAGCGTCTCGACGATCTCCAGCGCCTGTTCGCCGGTGTCGGGTTGGGAGATCAGCAGGTCCTTGACGTTGACGCCGATCTTGGCCGCATAGGCCGGATCGAGGGCGTGTTCCGCGTCGACGAAGGCCGCCGTACCGCCGAGTTTCTGGACCTCGGCTACGATATGCTGGGCCAGCGTCGTCTTACCGGAAGATTCCGGACCGTATATCTCGACGATCCTGCCACGAGGCACTCCGCCCACTCCGAGCGCCAGGTCGAGCGACAGGCAGCCGGTCGGGATGACTTCGATGTCCTTACGTTTGGCTTCTCCGAGCTTCATGATCGATCCTTCGCCGAAACGTTGACGGATCTGTTCGATCGCGTCTCCCACTGCCCGCGATCGTCCGTCCTGCTGCGCTTCCGCCTCTTTGGCGGGAGCTTTAGGTTTGGCCTGTTTATTCGTGTTCGCCATAGTGCGTTATTGAGAATGACTTAACGGTCGTCATATAACCGCTTTACGCGGTTCGGGCAAGTGCCCGCGTCACAACCCCCCCTCCCGGACGTCCTTCAGCGAAGCTGTCGGACGGTCTGAGGGCCGGACGATCACGCGGCGCGTGATGACCATCTCTTTGCTGTGTTTCTTGGTGCCGACGACCTTGATCACGTTAAGGCCGGTCTGCAGCTCCAGCGTGTCGGTGAAGTTACCCCCCTCATCCGTCGGTACCATCTTGCCGTTGATGTGAAGCACCACCTCACGCTCCGTCTTACCCTCGACCATCACGCTGTTGTCAGCAGTGACATATCCGTCGCGAGGGTTATAGAGGGAGATCTCCGGCGGCGCGACGATATCCTTGACGGCGGAGACCAGGTAGACGCCCAGACCGCAGACCGCGAACAGGATGAGGGCCCGCTGGATGAGTTTGGGTGTCACCAGCAGATGCTTGGTCGGGACGGACGTCCGAGGGTGCTTCCGGCGCGATTCCGGACCGAAATCGCCGCTCTCCTCAGGATGGTGCACCTGTCTCAGCCGCGCCAGCGTTCCGGCCACTACCGCATCATCCACCCCTAGGAAACGGGCATAGGTCTTGAGGTAGATCCGGGTATAGACGTCGTTAGGTAGACGATGCAGGTCCTGTTCCTCGAGTGTCACCAGGTACTTGAGCGGCAAACCGGTCTGTTGGGCCACCTTCTCCCGAGACAGGCCGAACTCCTCGCGCCTGGTGCGCAGGAGTGTCCCGATATCGGTCGCTGTCCTGTCTTGTGTCGTCACCGGAGTCATGTATCAGTCCTCTTCATAGGGTCCCTCCAGATCCTCTTCCGCCAGGGCGGAGACCAGGATCTCCCTGGGTTTGGCGCCGTGTCCCGGTCCTATGATACCCCTTTCTTCAAGCAGATCCAAGAGGCGGGCCGCCCGGGCGTAGCCCACCTTGAGGCGTCTTTGGAGATACGAAGCCGAGGCCTTACCGGCCCGGACTACCGTCTCTTTGGCCTCGTCATAGAGCTCGTCGTCGCCATCGTCGCCGAAGCCGAATCCGTGATCCGCCCCGTGACCCTTTTCCGTTATCCCCTCCTCGTAGTCGACCGGCACCTCGAGCCGGTCGGTGATATGACCGACGACTTTCTTGATATCACGGTCACCGACATAGCAGCATTGGATACGTTTGGGTTTGGACAGGTCCGAGGAGAGGAACAGCATATCCCCGCGGCCGACCAGTTTCTCGGCTCCTTGCATGTCGATGATGGTCCGTGAGTCCGTCGAGGAAGCTACAGAGAAGGCGATGCGCGTGGTGATATTGGCCTTGATCAGTCCGGTGATGACATCGACTGACGGACGCTGAGTCGCCACTACCAGATGTATGCCGACGGCCCGGGCCATCTGAGCCAGCCTGATGATGGCGGCTTCCACCTCCGCCGCCGCCGCAGTCATCAGATCGGCCAGCTCGTCCACCACGATGACCAGGTAAGGTAGGCGTTCATCGGCGTGCTCGTTGTAGGAATCTATATCACGACGACCCGATTTGGAGAGGAGTTCGAAGCGCCGGTCCATCTCACCGATGGCCCACTTCAGGGCGTTGATCGTCTTGGGTATCTCGGTGATGGCCGGAGTCAGGAGGTGGGGGATGCCGTTGTAGACAGGCAGCTCCACGCGCTTGGGGTCGACCAGCATCAGCTTCAGCTCATCCGGGCCGTTCTGGAAGAGCAGGGAGATGATGATCGAGTTCAGGCAGACGGTCTTGCCGGATCCGGTGGCACCGGCCACCAGCATATGGGGCGCCTTGCCGAGATCGGTGATCCAGGGCCGACCGGCCACGTCCTTACCCAGACAGACCGTCAGGTTGGTCTTGCGTTTCTTGAACTGGGACGATTCCAGCACCTCCCGCAGTCCGACTATCGCCACTGCCTGATTGGGCACCTCGATGCCGACCAGCGAACGGCCGGGTATCGGCGCTTCGATGCGGATGGGGTGGGCAGCCAGGGCCAGGGCCAGGTCATTGGACAGCGATGTGATGCGGGATAGTTTGACCCCATCGGCCGGTTTCAGGGTGAATTGGGTGACCGTGGGGCCGACGCTGATCTCCCCCATCTCCACCGGTATGCCGAAGTTCTCCAACGTCTTCTGAATGACCATCATCCGGCCGTGGATATCCCCGGAGGTGGGTTTGGTCCGCTGGTTCTCGAGTAGATCGAGCGGCAGAGGTATCGCCCGCGACCGCTTCTTCTTGATCGCGGCATCGAGTGCCGCCGCTTCGGCGGAGCGTTCGTCGGCCGCGGACAGGGCAGCCGGCAGGTCGGCGCCATCCAATTCGCGTTTCCGGAAATCCGAACCCTCCGCATCCTCCTCTTCCTCTGCCCCGCCTTCTTCGTCATTCCCATCCGAGTCATCGGCTTTTCCGCCACCGCCGCCCTTCGTCAGGATATCCTGCAGCCGGTAGCGTAAACCGACCGTCTTGACGGCCAGATCGTGCAGGGAAAGGTTGAGTATCAACATGGCAGCGATCAGGGTCATCGCCAGGAGAACCGCCCCGCCGCCCCAGGCACCGATCGCGGAGACCAGGGGATAGCTCAACAGCAACCCGGTGTAGCCTCCGGCACCGCCGAGGTTGTCCACGTACAGACCGGCCTCATTGCCGGATAGCATGGTCACGTTGAGGAAGCCGCCCAGTCCGATGAACAGCAGGAATACGCCCAGGGCGGTGGCCGGACCGGCCTGCAGCCTTTCCGGGAAGGTCAGGCGCACGGCGATGCCGGCCAACACGAGCGGGAACAGGAATCTGGTCAGGCCGAGCAGGACCGCCAGGGAAGAATCGATCGAGCGGCCGCCGGGTCCGGCCAGGCCGAACAGGGACAGGAAGGATACGAAAGCCAGTACCGCCAGGCATAGGGCGATAAGTTCCCTCTTGGTGCGCGGATCGAGCGCCGGCACATCGCTGTTTTTCCGTTTGCTGGCCGGTTTTTTCCGGTTACGTCGTCTGGCCATATTCAAGAGGTCTTCCTTACGGAATCCGAGGTCAGCATACCATTTACCTATTTAAAAACCAACGTGTCCGGAGGTCAAAAAATACGCCAGCCGGAAGGGTTGCGGGTCCGGAACAAGCGTTCGATACAGAGGCAGGGATAAGGCAAAAGAGGGTTGCTTCCCCGGAAGGGAAGATGGCCTGGGTCGCCGCGTCTTTTTCCGGGCAGAAGATGCCCGGTCACTGCGCATGTCGCGCAGATCGGCGGCAGCGCGGCCATACCTTTTCCCCGTTCATGATCGTGCTTAACCGGACTCGCAACCGTTCCGACGGCGTATCGCCCTGTCGATGGTCGGAAGGCACCATGGGGAGCTGAAACGGCCGATGATGACCAGAATTGTAGAAGCGACCTCTGGGCATGTCAACATGGGTCGGATTGTGGATAAGAAAAAGCCCCGACGAGGTCGGGGCCTAAGCCTGTTCGGCGTGGGTAGGGTCGCCGGACAGCTCGCCTTCAGTCTTGAGACGGGCCGTCTTGGCCCGGTGCAGTGCCAGAAGGGCGAGGATGATGGGGATACCACCAGGCAGGAGAATCGCTGCGGCACCTCCGATGACCAGGGCGGCAGCGATCAGTTTCCTTACCATTCCGTCTGTCTCCTTCAGAGGGGCCGCTTTCAGCCGCCTGCGCCGCTCCGGCCGATACCGAGCCACTTGGCCGCGATATGCCGGGCCATCTCCAGATCTGACGTGGAGAGGAGCCGTCGGAAACCCTCGGTCTCCTCGTGCTCACGGAAGACGTCGATGAAGACGCTGGCAGCCCGGTCGCAGATGCCGACGACCTCACCGAATACGGTGAGGAAACGCCGGGTCGGACGGTGGTGTCCGCAGCACTCGATCGGCAGTCCGCAGCACAGGGACCCGTCGGGCGCAGCGGAAGTCCGCGGCAGGGGGAGCGAGCCGGCCAATGAGCCGTCACCGAAGAGTTCGCTGACCTCGGCCTGGGCATACCGGATGGCATAATCACGGATCGTCCTCCGGTAGTTGCTCTCCTCGACCCAGCGGCGGTAGTCGTCGAGCTCCTTCTGCCGTTCGGACCGTCGGTGGTTGAGCCGACGTCGGAGCTCGAAGGTCCGGCTGAGCGGGAAGACGCCAGATCCCTTGTCGCGGGGCTCCTTGCCGGCAAGGGACGCGACAGAAGAGGCACAGGCGTGACAGAGCACTTTCTCCAGCAGTTCCTCTTCCGTCACCCGACCGGGATTGCACGGCAGGTTGAACATCATGTCGGCCGTGCCCCTCATCTCGCAGCCCGCCGAGCGGCACCGATAGCGGGTCTTCTCCGTGTCGTGTCCGTTTTTCCCGGTGGCCCCGTTGCCACCCCTCCCGTCGCCATGTCCTTGGCCTTTCTTTTTCATTTTCCTTCTCCTTGCGGTTGGGGAGGCCCTTCCGGGCCACCTGGTCCGAGCTCATGACACGTCCCGACCATCGGGACGGACGATGCTGCGGCGATCGCAGTGAAAGGTACAGGTTCCAGTCGCGCGTTATCCCGTTAGGCACTCCTTGGTCACTTGTCGAGAATCCGTGCGAACATAACACGTTAACAGAAGCGACGGCAATTGTCAATCGGGCCGGCTGCGGAGCCGTTTTTACGTACGGACGGCCGTTCCGGCGCAGACCGGCGGCGTCTGGTCGGGTCGGGTCGGTCACGAGTCTGGCCGATCGATATGAGAACGTAAAATAAACGCTTAATTTAGGCAAAAAATGTCGATACTTGACAAGTTGGGGGTTTTGTACTTGACGGTGTAGATTGAATCTGGTATCATCATGCCGAACTTCTCTCCTATTAAGGATAGAGAGGAATGACGATGATTCCTGGTGGTCATCGTGGATCAGCGAATAACGCGATGTTGACCGGCATCATAACCTAAATCGAGGCCGAGTCGAGATTTCCCTGTCTGCGGATGCTCGTGAGCAACGGAGGGCAGGGGATTATTTTTGTATACCACGCCCATCGTTCCACAGCGGTCGTGAGGATGGGTGTCACGACGAAGGATGGGCGGCGCACGTCGCCACCTACCATAATAATAAAACCCCGGTGCAGGGGAGATCTCCACGTCTCTTTATGAACTTCAAACGCATCAAGCCTGCCATCAAGGAACGTCAGGCCTTCACGGCCGCTACTGATGGCATGGACCTGCCCGATCTGATTGAGGTACAGAAGACTTCGTATGACTGGCTCTTCAAGGAAGGGTTGCGTGAACTGTTCGAGGAGATATCTCCGGTCAAGGATTTCATCGGACGCGACCTGGAGCTCTATTTCCTGGATTACTATCTCGACGAGCCGAAGTTCGATGAGGCTACCGCCAAACACAAGAACCTCACTTACGAGGCTCCGCTTCGGGTCAAGATGCGTCTGATCAACAAGCGCACGGCGGAGACCAAGGAACAGGAGATCTACCTCGGCGACTTCCCGATCATGACCGATCGGGGGACTTTCATCATCAACGGCATCGAGCGTGTCATCGTCTCCCAGCTGGTCAGGTCGGCCGGGGTATTCTTCACTTCTGAGCTGAACCGCGGCCGCAAATATTTCGGCGCGAAGATCATCCCCAACCGCGGTGCCTGGCTCGAGATGGAGACCGACAGCTCCAATGTCATCTGGGTCAAGATCGACCGCAAGAGGAAAGTGGCGGTCACTTCCCTGCTGCGGGCCTTCGGCTATTCGGCTGATGAGGAGCTCAAGAAGCTCTTTGAGGACGTGGATAATCACCCCTCGATCAGCTATATCGACAACACCCTGGAGAAGGATGTGGCCGAGAACGAGGAAGAGGGTCTCAAGGAGGTCTACAAGAGGATCAGGCCCGGCGACCTGGCCACCGCCGACAACGCCCGTTCCCTGATCTATTCGATGTTCTTCAATTTCGACCGTTATGACCTGGGTAAGGTCGGGCGGTACAAATTCGCCCAGAGGTTCGGTCTGGAATATACCGATGATGACATCGAGAAGCCGGACAACCGCATCCTCAGGCGTGAGGACCTGGTGACGATCATCCGGGAGCTGATCAGGCTCAACATCACCCAGGAGGATCCTGACGACGTCGATCACCTGGGTAACCGCCGGGTCCGGTCGGTGGGCGAGCTGGTGCAGAACCGGTTGCGGGTGGGCATGTCGCGCATGGAGCGCATCATCAAGGACCGCATGTCCACGATGGACATCACCACCATCAGCCCGTCGAAGCTGGTCAACGCCCGGCCGATCATCGGCGTGATCCGGGAGTTCTTCATGTCGTCCCAGCTGTCGCAGTTCATGGACCAGACGAACCCCCTTTCCGAGCTGGAACACAAGCGTCGCCTCTCCGCCATGGGTCCCGGTGGCCTGTCCCGCGAAAGAGCCGGATTCGACGTACGCGACGTGCACCCGACCCACTATGGCCGGATCTGTCCGATCGCCACGCCGGAAGGTCCGAACATCGGTCTGGTCGGCCATCTGGCCAGCTATTCCCGGATCAACGAGTTCGGCTTCTTGGAGACTCCGTACCGCAAGGTCGTCAAAGAGGTGGCCAATGACGGTAAGGCCGCGGTCGGCGAGACCGTCCGCGGTGACGTCACTGACCCCAAGTCAGGCAAGGTCCTGGTCAAGGACGGCGAGAAACTGAACAAGACCGTGGTCGGCAAGCTGGCCAAGTCCAAACTGGAGACGATTCCGGTCCGGCCAAGGGTCTCCGAGGAGATCAAGTACCTGAATGCCTTCACCGAGGAGAAGGTGGTCACGACGATAGCCACGACCAAGACAGACGAGAACGGCCATTTCCTGGAACCGCGGGTCAGCGTCCGGAAGTACGGGGAGCCTTCGGTGGAGGATGTCGAGAAGGTGGATTACGTGGACGTATCCTCCAAGCAGATCGTGTCCATCGCCACCTCGCTGGTGCCCTTCCTGGAACACGATGACGCCAACCGGGCCCTGATGGCCTCGAACATGCAACGACAGGCCGTCCCCTGCATCAAGCCCGAGGCGCCGATCATCGGCACCGGCGTCGAGGCCCGGGCGGCGCTGGATTCAGGTCATGTGGTGGTGGCTGAGCAGGCTGGTGAAATCACTGCCGTACAGGGCGACTTGGTCGAGATAACCCCGAAGAAGGGCGAACCTCAGACCCATCAGCTCAACAAGTTCGTCCGTTCCAACGGCTCGACCTGCATCAACCAGCGTCCGGTCGTGACGAAGGGACAGAAGGTCAAGTCGGGTGAAGTGGTCGCCGATGGGGCCTCGATCGACGGCGGCGAGCTGGCTTTGGGCCAGAACCTGCTGGTCGCCTTCCTGTCCTGGGAAGGTTACAACTATGAGGACGCGATCATCCTGAATGAGCGACTGGTGCAGGACGATCGGTTCACCTCTATCCATATCGAGAATTTCCCCATCGACGTACGCGAGACCAAGCTCGGTCCGGAAGTGGTGACTTCCGACATACCGAATATCAGTGAGGAGAAACTGAAGAACCTGGACGAGAACGGCGTCGTCCGCATCGGTGCCGAGGTGGTTTCCGGCGACATCCTGGTCGGCAAGATCACGCCGAAAGGCGAGACCGAGCTTTCGGCGGAAGAGAAGCTGCTGCGGGCGATCTTCGGCGAGAAGGCCCGCGACGTCCGGGACAGTTCGCTATACCTGGAACATGGCGGCCACGGCAAGGTGGTCGACGTCAAGGTGTTCTCCCGCGATGAGGGCGATAAGCTGCCGCCCGGGGTCATCCAGTCCATCGAGGTGTCGATCGCCACGCTGCGCAAGGTCCAGGTCGGTGACAAGATGGCCGGCCGACACGGCAACAAGGGCGTCATCTCCCGGATCGTTCCGGTGGAGGACATGCCTTTCCTTGAGGACGGCACTCCGGTGGATATCATCCTTTCCCCGTTGGGCGTCGTGTCGCGCATGAACCTCGGTCAGATACTCGAGACCCACCTCGGTCTCGCCGCCAATGCCCTGGGCTACCACGTGGTGACGCCGGTCCTGAACGGTGTCACCGAGGACCAGATACGCGAAGAACTGAAGCGGGCCGGATTTCCGGAAGACGGTCAGGTCACGTTGTTCGACGGACGGACCGGGGAGCCTTTCGACAACAAGGTGACGGTCGGTTACATCTACATGCTCAAGCTGAACCACATGGTGGAGGACAAGATCCACCAGAGGTCCATCGGTCCGTATTCGCTCATCACGCAGCAGCCGCTCGGCGGCAAGGCGCAGTTCGGCGGACAGCGTTTCGGCGAGATGGAAGTGTGGGCACTCGAGGCTTACGGCGCCGCCCATACCCTGCAGGAGATCCTGACCATCAAGTCGGATGACGTTCCGGGGCGCTCCAAGGCCTATGAGTCGATCATCAAGGGTGATCCGATCAGGAAGATCAATATCCCGGAATCCTTCAATGTCCTGGTCCGGGAACTCAAGGGACTGGGTCTGGACGTGGAGCTGCTGCGGAGCCGGCGCCCCATCGAGCTCGAAGACCTGAAACAGCGTTCTCTGCCGCCTTCGTTGGTCCAGGAGGAGTATGCCGGCGACACCGGACCGAAGCCGCCGGAAGGGGCGGAACCGCCTGCCGAGGCCGAGTCCGAGACAGAGGAAGAGGGTGGAGGTGCTGAAGAGGCAAAGGTATGAGCATCCATCCTGACGCATCGTTCGCCATCATGACCACAAGCCTATGAATCCCATCGTCGAACAGTTCAAGATACAAGACTTCGATGCCGTGCGGCTCAAGGTCGCTTCCCCAGAGACCATCCGCCAGTGGTCCTACGGCGAGGTGACCAATCCGGAGACGATCAATTACCGCACCCAGAAACCGGAGAAGGGTGGCCTGTTCGCCGAAGAGATATTCGGCCCCACCAAGGACTGGGAGTGCTATTGCGGCAAATACAAGAAGGTGCGGTACAAGGGCATCATCTGCGACAAGTGCGGCGTCGAGGTGACCCATTCCCTGGTGCGCCGTGAGCGCATGGGCCACATCGAGCTGTCCGCGCCGGTCTCCCATATTTGGTTCCTGCGCGGCGTTCCCTCCAAGATAGGCCTGGTGCTCGACCTGTCGGTACAGAACCTGGAGAAGGTGATCTATTTCGCTAATTTCATCGTCACCAACGTCGACGAGGAGCTGAAGAAGGACACGCAGGAACAGCTGAAGGCGGAATATAAGCAGAAGAAGAAACAGATCGACGGGGAGTACAAGCGGGCCGTGTCCGAAGCGGAGAAGAACGCGTCATCCGACGCGGAGCGGGAGAAGCTGTTCAATCAGGCCTTCGAGGTGAAGACGGAGAAGATGAAGGCCCTTGATGAGGACTTCCGTTCCGTGGATCGTGAACTCAAGGAGCTGGTACCGCTCAAGATCATCTCGGAACACACTTACCAGGAATGGTCCCTTCGTTACGGCCACCTGTTCGAAGCAGACATCGGAGCCGGTGCCATCCGCAAGCTTCTCGAGAAGATAGACATCGACAAGACGGCCGAGTTCCTGAACGAGCAGATGGAGGAGGCGGCGGTGGGGGCCAAGTACGACAAGCTGGTCCGCCGGGTCAAGCTGATGCATTCGCTTCAGGTGAACGGGATCCGGCCGGAGTGGATGGTCCTCACCGTGATACCGGTGATTCCGCCGGATCTGCGGCCAATGGTGCCGCTCGACGGCGGCCGGTTCGCGGCGTCCGACCTCAACGACCTCTATCGGCGCGTCATCAACCGCAACAACCGCCTCAAGAAACTGGTCGAGCTCAACGCTCCGGAGGTCATCACCAGGAACGAGAAGCGCATGCTCCAGGAGGCGGTCGACGCCCTGATCGACAATTCGGCCCGACAGTCGAAGACGGTCGTGGCCGCTACCGGCAAGAAGCGCCAGCTCAAATCCCTGGCCGACATCCTCAAGGGAAAGCAGGGCCGTTTCCGGCAGAACCTGCTCGGTAAGCGCATCGACTATTCCGGGCGTTCGGTCATCGTGGTCGGTCCCGGGCTCAAGCTCAACGAGTGCGGTCTGCCCAAGATGATGGCCCTCGAGCTTTTCAAGCCTTTCGTCATATCCCAGCTCATCCAGCGGGGGTATGTCCATAACATCAGGAGCGCCAACCGGTTCATCGACCAGGATCATCCGGAGGTCTGGGATATCCTCGAGGAGATCACCAAGGATTCTCTGGTGTTGCTGAACCGTGCCCCGACCCTACACCGTCTCGGTATCCAGGCATTCTGTCCCCGGATGATCGAGGGTAAGGCGATCCAGATCCACCCGATGGTCTGTCCGGCTTTCAACGCCGACTTCGACGGTGATCAGATGGCGGTTCACGTACCGCTCACCGAAGAGGCCAAGGCTGAGGCCCGGGACAAGATGTCCTCGGTCATGAACCTGCTCAAACCGGCCACCGGGATGCCGATCATGAAACCAGACAAGGACGTGGCCTGGGGCATCTATTACATGACGTCATTCATCCCGCCGCGCGACCGCGAGGAGCCCCGTGTATTCACCGACACCAAGGAGGCGATCGTGGCTTACCGGCTGAGGAAGATCGAGATGCGCGAGAAGATACTGGTCCGGCTCGAGACCGGGGCCAAGCCGGTGGAGACCAATGTCGGTCGGGTCTTCTTCAACCGGGTATTGCCCAAGGACCACCCCTACGTTAACGAGCAGCTCGATTCCAAGAAGCTCACCGATATCGTCCGCAGCTGCCTGGAGACCTACGGCCGGGAACGGACCACGGTGCTGCTCGACGACATGAAGGAGCTGGGTTTCCATTACATCACCGTCTCCGGCTATTCCTGGGGCATGGCCGACCTGCCGGCCATCAAGGAGAAGCGCGAACTGGTCGAGGGCGGGGACCGCAAGATCGAGGAGATCGAGGAACAGTACCAGGAAGGTCTGCTGACGCAGTCGGAGCGGCACTCCAAGATCGTGGATGTCTGGACCAACGTCAAGGACCAGGTGACCAAGCTCTCCAAGGAGAAACTGCCGACCGGCGGATCCGTGGCCTCGATGATAGAATCCGGGGCCCGCGGCAGCTGGGGCCAGCTCACCCAGATCGTCGGCATGAAGGGGCTCGTAGCCAATCCGGCCGGCGCCATCATCGAGCTGCCGGTCAAGGCCAACTTCAAGGACGGTTTCGATGTCCTGGAATACTTCATCTCGACGCACGGCGCCCGTAAGGGTCTCTCCGATACGGCGCTGCGGACGGCCAATGCCGGCTACTTGACACGCCGTCTGGTTGACGTGGCCCAGGACGTGGTGATCCGCGAGGAGGACTGCGGTGACGCCGAAGGTATTCTCATCACCAAGAAGGAAAGTGACGAGATGAACGAGACGGTCCTCTCCCGTATCCTGGGACGGTATCTGGCCTCAGCCATCAAGGACCCCAGGACCGGTAAGGCGGTGGTCAGGAAGGGCGAGTTGATCACCCGGGAGTTGTCCGATGAGATCAAGGATATGGATCTGGATGAGGTGCACGTCAGGTCGGTCATGGAATGCCGTCTCTCCAAGGGGGTCTGTCGGAAGTGCTACGGCCACGATCTGGCCTACAATGAGCCGGTGGAGGTCGGTACGGCCGTGGGTATCATGGCCGCGCAGTCTATCGGCGAACCGGGGACGCAGCTCACCATGCGCACCTTCCATACCGGAGGCGTGGCCGGTGCCGACATCACGCAAGGTCTGCCCCGCGTCGAGGAGCTTTTCGAAGCCCGGCCGCCCAAACGCAAGGCTTTCATGAGCGATGTCTCTGGCGCGGTCACCGTCGAGGAGATCGAGAGGC
The DNA here is from genome assembly GCA_001303185.1 of Parcubacteria bacterium SG8_24. Lineage (GTDB taxonomy): Bacteria > Patescibacteriota > Patescibacteriia > SG8-24 > SG8-24 > SG8-24. The sequence goes on along the minus strand of LJNP01000003.1, from coordinate 29,440 downwards.
GGATGATCGAGGGGCCGGAGGGACAGAAGATGTTGGCGCCCTATATCGGGCATAAGATCGTCAAGGTCTCCTACTCGGAAGAGGATGGCGAGACCTATAAGTTCTCATCCAAGGATGAGGTCAAGGTCAAGGAGGGTGATGCGGTCAAGGAGGGCCAGGTCGTGGTGGTCAAGGCCAGCGGCAACAAGGTCCAGGCGACCGCCGCCGGGACGGCGCGTCTCGAGAAACGTCAGCTGAAGGTCGTCAGGCAGATGGATAAGATCAAGGAGTACATCATTCCGCCCGGTTACGTCCTGTTCGTGAAGACCGGTGATGAGGTTGAGGCCGGACAGGCCCTGACGGAGGGCAGCCTGGACCTGCAGCAGCTCTTCCGCCTGCGCGGCAAGGAGGCGGTACAGAAGTATATCCTAAAGGAAGTGCAATCGATCTATACCTCACAGGGTCAGAAGCTGAACGATAAGCACATCGAGGTGATCATCAAGCAGATGTTCTCCAGGGTGCATATCAAGGACGCCGGAGATACCGATCTCCTGCCCGGTGAGATAGTCGAGAAGGCCCAGCTGATCGAGGAAAACCGCGCGGTGACAGAGAAGGACGGCAAGGGGGCGGTGGCCGACGAGCTCTTCCTGGGTATCACCAAAGTAGCCCTGTCGACGCAGAGCTTCCTGTCCGCCGCATCCTTCCAGGAGACCGCCCGGGTGCTCATCAATGCCGCGGTCACGGGTAAGATCGATCCGTTGGAAGGCCTGAAGGAGAACGTCATCATCGGTCGGCTCATACCGGCCGGTACGGGTTACGGTTCATCTGGCGTGGCCGAAGGGGGGACGCCGGACGAAGAGAGAGAGACAGAGGAGGTCACCGCCTGACGGGCGGGATCATCCATTGATGTCATGACGGTCCGGCCTCATCGGCCGGACCGTTCGGTTTTTGGTTTTCCGGCCGCGATGTCGGTATCCGGCGGGCCGCCGGGCGCGTTGTGAATTGCATCAGCGGATGATAGGATTTCAGCATCAGCTCACGCGACTTATGTCGGGACACTCCAAATGGGCCAATATCAGACACCGGAAAGGCGCTGCCGACAAGCGGCGGGCGGCGCTCTTCACCAAGCTGGCCAAAGCGATCACCGTAGCGGCCCGCGAGGGCGGCGGTGACCCCGAGTTCAATTTCAGGTTGCGTACGGCGATCGACAGTGCGGTATCCGGTAACATGCCCAAGGATAACATCGATAAGGCGGTCAAACGGGGGACCGGTGAGATCGGAGGCGACAACATCGAGGAGGTACTCTATGAGGGTTTCGGTCCCGGCGGCATAGCCGTACTGGTGGAAGCGTTGACGGACAACCGTAACCGGACCAGCGCCAATCTGAAACATCTGTTCGGCAGGTACGGCGGTAACCTGGCCGGTTCGGGAGCGGTACAGTGGATGTTCGAACGGCGGGCCGTCATCCGTCTCAAAGAGGGCCAACCGTTGACCGAAGGTCAGGAAATGGCCCTTATCGACGCCGGTACTGAGGATATCGCCGAAGAAGAGGGGCGGCAGATCGCCTTGGCTCCGGCCACCGACCTGAGCCGCATCCGTGAGGCGGCCGAGGCCGTCGGCCTGGAGGTCGGGTCGGCCGGTTTGGAATGGGTCTGCAAGGAACCGGTCAGTGTCGGCGGGGCGGAGCGGAAAAGTCTGGAGGGTCTTCTGGAGTCATTGGATGACGATGAGGACGTCAACGAGATATATACGTCAGCCGAGTTCATATGACGCCTTACCGTCCGGTCAGCACCGTCTATCTGGGATTGGATCCGGGATTCGCCGATCTCGGGTATGGCGTCATCGAGATCAAGGACAGCCGGGAGCGCTGTCTGACCTACGGCAGCATCCAGACCTCGCCGGCCCTACCGGCGGCGGCCAGGCTGCAGGAGCTGTATGCCCGACTCGAGGAGGTAGTGGAGAGGTTCCGTCCGTCGCATGTCGCCCTGGAGAGGATATTCTTCTCCAAGAACGTCAAGACCGCCATGTCGGTCGCGGAGGCCCGCGGGGTCATCCGGCTCTGTCTCGAGAACAATCGTATTCCCTATCGTGAGTTCGGGCCTTCCGAGGTCAAGGTGGCGGTCTGCGGACATGGGCGGGCCGGCAAGAAGGAGATGCAGAAGATGGTGCAGATGCTGCTTAACCTGCGCGAGACACCTCGGCCTGATGATGCGGCGGATGCCCTGGCTCTGGCCATCACCTTGGCCCATACCCGGACGTTCTACCGTCAGCAGGTCTGAGCCCGGCCCGTCACCGGACCTCTCCATAAACGCTTCACGTCAGTGTCTTATGCCTTCAACCAGACGCCCACGGTCCGAGTTGCGCAAGGATTACATCCAGGACAAGTATGTGCTCATCGCTCCGCGTCGGGCCGGTCGTCCGTATACTGTCCGTCGTCCGGAGCGCGATGGCCGTCGAGATGCCCGGGAGTGCGCCTTGTGTCCGGAGGAGATAGATCAGGAAAAGGCCCTGCTTACGGTCGGACCCCGTTCGGACTGGCGTATCAAGGTGGTGTCCAACCGGTTTCCGGCAGTGAGCGTCGATAATCCCCGGGCCTATGGGGTCCAGGAGGTCGTCATCGAAACGCCTCATCCCGAGAGGCAGCTGGATGATCTGCCGGTCAGCGCCGTCGTCGAACTGCTAGAGGCCTATGCGGCACGGACGGTGGAACTGACCGAAGACCCCCGGATTCAGTACATCCTCATCTTCAAGAATGACGGCGGTCGCGCCGGCGCTTCGATCGCCCACTCCCATTCGCAGATCTTCGCGACCGATTTCATTCCGCCCCACCTCCTGGACAAATCGAAGAAGACCTTCGAATACAAACTCCATCACGGCACCTGCCCCTATTGCGACGTGATCGGACAGGAGAGTCGCGGGCCGCGTTTGGTTCATGAGGACGATCAGATAGTTGTCTTCACGCCGTACGCTTCGATGCACAATTACGAGCTTTGGATATTGCCGCGTCGTCACCTCGACAACATCACGGCCCTGAACGGTCAGGAAAGGAAGAGTTGGGCCAAGGCACTTAAGCGGGCGCTGCGGGCGATCGGCGATCTCGGGTTACCGTATAACTACTACTTCCACCAGATCATCTACGATCAGGACCAGCATCTGTACATGAAGATCACGCCCCGGGGTAGTGTCTGGGCCGGGGTGGAGATAGGCTCGGGCATCATCATCAACCCCATACCGCCGGAGAAAGCCGCCACTTATTACAGACGGTTTTTCCGCTGATTTGAGCGTAAACTGCGGTTTAAGCGGATCCGCAGACCGATGACCGGGACGTTGACCAAACGTCCCGGTCGGTTATACTTCAGGTAAGTTCCTTCAAGTACGGAAGTCGCCGTTTCCGTGGCGCTTTTCGCAAAGATATACGGTATATGGTGTCTGATAAGGAGGCCGCGCATGGGCAACGACAGCACCCTTAAGCATGGTGACAGTCGCGCCTTCACCGAGCGGGTGGAGATCGAGAGATTCGGCCCGAAGACCCAGGCGATCTTCGACCATCTCACGAGCCGCGTCATCGGTCAGGAGAGGGCGGCTGAGCACGTGGCCCGCCGTTTCTCCATCTATTACTCCGGACTCGGCGACGGACGCCGACCCATCGGTTCGTTCATCTTCTCCGGGCCCACAGGAGTCGGCAAGACGCTGATGGCTGAAGAGCTGGCACGTTGCCTGGTCGCCGACCAGCCCCATGCCCCACTCATCAGGATCCAGTGCGGTAAGTACAAGGAGAGCCACCGGGTCTCCGAGCTGATCGGATCGCCGCCCGGCTATGTCCAGTCGGACAAGCCGGGGATGCTCTCGCAGATGAAGATCGACGAACCGCACTTCTGGGTCAAGGCCCGCCCCTTCCTCGAGAAACGGTTCCGGGATCGCGATCCGAAGAAGCTGGAGGATGTGCTGGCGAATTTCTACCAGGAGTACCGCCCCTACCTATCGGTCATCCTCTTTGACGAGGTAGAGAAGGCGCATAACGACCTGTGGAACCTGCTGCTGCACATCATCGACGACGGCGAGCTTACCATGGCTAACGGGGAAATCACCGATTTCCGCAACAGCGTGGTGATCCTCACCTGCAACGTCGGAGGCCGGCGTCAGCAGGAGCTGCTCGCCGGCAAGTCGCACCAGATGGGCTTCGGAACGCCCGAGTCCGACATCAGCCAGAACGCCGACCTGTTGGATCAGCGGATCTACGGGGATACGGTCAAGCTGATCGAGGAGAGGTTCGCTCCGGAGCTGGTCGGACGCCTGCGTAGCGAGATCATCATCTTCCGGACGCTGGATTATTCCAGTCGCCTGAAGGTCCTGGAACTGATGTTGAGTCTCGAGCAGGAGAAGGTCTCCGGACGACGCGGGACGACTGCCCCGCCGATGCTCCTGCACTTCAGCGAGGAGTTCAAGGCCTTTCTCCTCCAGGAAGGATCGAACCGACTCTATGGGTTGCGTCCGCTCAGGGACGTGGTCCATAAGCGGGTCACCTTGCCGCTGTCCACCAGCATCGAGTGCGGTGCGCTGGAGCACGGCGACGAAGTTCTCTTTACCATGGAGGGTTCGGAACCGGCCATTTACCGGAAGCCGCATCCTGAACCGCGGGAAGCCGGCCGGGCGAACGTCTACCAGAGACCAGCCCAGGCCGTCCACAGCGCCGGGTCGCCGGACGACGAAGAACAGGAGTGACATGATCGAGTCACTCCTTTTTCAATCCGGTCCGGTCTCAGTGGGGTCGCGGTTTCGGGTTACTCGCCAGAGACGTCGCGGTCAGGAAGATTCGGATGATCGCGTAAGCGGTCAGAGCACAAAGGGTAACGGCGACCGAAGAGGCAGAATAGGCGGTGAAACCGGCCAGGCCGGCCACGATGAACGAGACGAACATCGTCCGGGTCTTCAGGGAGGCGAAGAAAGGCAGCAGCGCGATGCCGTACCACGGCTGTACCCACGGCGAGATCATCAGGAAAGACAGTGAGATGAGCAGGGCAGCCGGAGCAGCTTCATATCGACGACGGTGGAGTCCCGACATGACGAAGATCAGCAGACCCAGCAACAGCAGGCCGCCGGTCATCTTGGCGGCGATGAGGGCGGCAGCCGGGGCGGTAAAAGATAGGGCAATCACCCAGAGGATGAACAGGACCGGCCCGAAATAGAACGGATAATCGTAGGCGACATGATGCCGAAGGCCTACGGCCTGTATCAGGGCAGATCCGAACGGCGCGGCCGCAGCGATCATCAGTAGGATGGAGGCTGTGACAGCGATCACCCAGCGCCTCTTGCCGGCCCGCCGGAAACGCATGAGCAGCGGCGCTAATATGGCCGGCCACCATTTCATGAGGGCCGCTGCGGTCAGGGCGACCGACGGACGCACTGGATCGCGTCTCATGAGGCCGATGACCAATAGGGCCAGGGGCAGGGCCAGCAGCCCTTCATTGTGTCCGGCATTGGCGACCTCGAATACGGCGAAAGGATTGATGAACCAGAGGGCCAGGAAGGTCCCGGCTCGTCGCTTCCCTGACGTCCGCAGCTCACGGAAGATCAGTAGGCCGGCCAGGACGTATCCCAATACCATCAGGGCTCTCATCAACCTTACCTGCATGGCGGGATTACCGGACAGGAGTATCGGCAGCGCCGTGAGGGCGGTCAGCAGCGGTCCATAGGGGGTCGAATGGTCGGCCCACCGATCGACATAGCCGATGAAGATGTCGTCGGCGTGTGAGAACGGGGAACCGGCATAAGGGTTATCACCATGGAGCACCAAGGAGCGCCCTGACAGCGTGTACCAGTAGACGTCGGCCGATCCGATCGGCGCGAAAGAGATACCGACCAGCATCAGCAGCAGTCCGGCGGAGATGGTCAGCGCCACAAGTCTCCGATTCGCCCCCGATAACAGTTGGTGATGCCAGGCGATCAGGAGGGCGGCAGCCGCCGTCAGACCGATGAACAGTACCGTCAACAGCGATCTCATGGCGGGCAGATGGGGCGGGATTGAGGTTTCCGAAGCCAGGTCGGCCGCCCTTCCGTAGACGACAAAGGCGGTCATGGTAAGCAGGATGACCAGGGCCGTGCCCAGGCAGAACGTCGCCAGTGACGGTTTCGGGACCAGTCTCATATCAGTCAGCTTCATCTCGTCATGATACCGCAAGACCGGACCTAACCGAAAGAAAAAACCCCGCGGGGCGGGGCAGTTCACCGATCGGGCAGAGCCCTTACGGAAGGGTCGTCCAGGCAGCGCTGCGGCCTGACGGAATCCGTATCGGCAGCGGGCAGGATCAGTCCGCCGGGCAAGAGGAGGGCACGGCAGCCGTTGACTACCGCCGGCCCGTTCCCGGCCTGATTGATCCGGAGGGCCAGATTACAGGCATTGCGGACCTGGAAGAAATAACCCATCACGACCTGACGGACTCCGTCTTCGGCCGTACTACGGAGCACCCGCCAGACGTCAATCTGTCCAGGCGCGAACCGGATCATTTGCTGTCTCCGCACCGACCGTCCGTCGGGCTCCCGGATTCTTGGAAGTCCGGAGAGGGCCCGCCGAGCTCGATCGGGTCACCCGAACGGAGCAAGTAGATCCTACCGTCGGCGAAGAAGACCGCCTGATGGAACCGGATCCTCCCCCGGAGTCCGAAAGGTCTGACGTATTCCTCGGCATCGCCGCTGCGGGTGAAGAATCTCACATGTCTCCTTTTGGAGGACTTGCGGGACGGATCGGGACGCCAGAGCTCATACGCCTCCCAGATCCCGTCGATGCGGGCCGGCATGGTACGCATTGAAACCACTCTAACCTCCTCAAGATGATCGGATACGTCCGTGATAACGATGTCAAAGTCCGGCTGGATCTACGGCCACGATACGGTTCACGCGAGATCCAAGATGAATGACCTGAGATCGAAACCTGAGGCAATCAGGTTACGGATCGGCAGGAAAAGCGGTGAAGGCAGGTCGTCGACCGGAAACCAGCCCCAAGATTCGCATTTTTCCGGCTCCAGCAGCTCGGCGTCGCCTGGCGCGACCTCGGTAAGCAGGAAAAGGGTCACGTAATGTTTCTCTTCCGCCGCGAAGACGTCATTGGTGAAGGCGAACGGCCGGCTGGAGATCACGTCGAGACCGGTCTCTTCCTTGACTTCGCGCTGCACGCAGGCCGCAGGTTCCTCCTTCCACTCCAGGTGGCCTCCAGGCAGGCACCAACTACCGGCACCGTGGGAACCGCGTCGCTTGCCGAGAAGTATCTTGCCGTCCCTGACGATCAGGGCGGCCACACCTACTTGCGGTCGCCTATCATCATTCATATCAAGGCAGGGTTATTCCACCTCGCGGGACACCTACTCCGTACGCGTCCCTCGAGCTGGAGCGGGCGATGGGAATCGAACCCACGTGGCTAGCTTGGAAGGCTAGTGTTCTACCATTGAACTACGCCCGCGCATTTTTTGTTGGTCGGGGCGGCGAGACTCGAACTCGCGATCTCCTGCTCCCAAAGCAGGCGCCCTAGCCGCTGGGCCACACCCCGAAATTGTCATGTTATGTCGGAAGTAAAACCGCTTCAGGAATGGCGGTGAGGGCCAGGATTGGACTGAAGACACGCGGCCCCAGCGGAAAACATTTACCGGATCGTGGTGCCGAGGGCCAGGATTGAACTGGCGACACGTGGATTTTCAGTCCACTGCTCTACCACTGAGCTACCTCGGCACGACCACGATCCGGGAAATGTTTAGAGCGGATATGATACGACCGCACCCCTCAGGGTGCTGTCCACTGCTCTACCACTGAGCTACCTCGGGCCGTCAATACTGAAACGGCTTCACTCTTCGATGAGGTCCGCGAAGTCGCTGTCGAATTTCGGCGGATTCCTCTTGGCATAGGACCTGACGGCCACCACCACGCGGGTCAGCAGGATGAAGGTGATGAATACCAGGATGGTGGCGGCCACCGCTTCGGTGTATAGTCCCATACCGACGGCTATACCGAGTCCGGCCACTACCCATAGCGTGGCTGCGGTAGTCAGACCGATCACCCTTTTGCTGCCTCGTTGGAGGATGATGCCGGCACCGATGAAACCGATGCCGCTGACGATCTGGGCCGCGATCCGACCCGGGTCGACGGTCGTCACGTCAGCCCATAGTGATGGCGTCTGGATGGAGGCCATAGTCATGAGCGTAGCGCCCAGGCCGACCATGACGTTAGTACGGATACCGGCGGGCCGTCGGTGATATTCCCGCTCCATACCGATGAGCGCAGCCAAAACGGTGATGATCACCAGGCGGATGACGATGTCTGTAGTGGTCAGGATCATAAATCGGTCAGCCGGCCGGTTACGGGACCGGCCGTTCGATTTCTTGGTGGTGGGCGTGGGTGGATTCGAACCACCGACCTTCACATTATCAGTGTGACGCTCTAACCGACTGAGCTACACGCCCGAGCTTCCGGGTCCGGCAGACGGACAATGAAGAATATAGCACCGCTTAGGGATTTTGACAACCCTTGGTACCGGGGTAGGATATATCATGTTTTTGGCTAAATCAAGGTAAATATCGCGAGTTGACAGGCTTCAAAGCAGATGTTATTGTGTCCGGACGTTCATTGAGTAAATGGAGACTGATTCGGTCCTTTCAGCGGAGGTCAAGCATGAGTAATGTGGACTGGTCGCTCATCGACCGGCTGGATGCCAGATTCAATCAGCTGGTCGGTATCGCCACGGAGGAACAGTTGAAGCGGCTCCTGGAGAACTTTCATGTCGTCCAGGCGATCGCCAACGGGAGGCTCACCTCCTGCCTGGAGCAGTTCGTCCCGTCGGAGCGGGATGTCGGCTGTCCGGACGTGCCCTGGGAGGGAATCTTCGAACGCCCGAGGCATTACGTGGTGGAAAAGGTCAGTCATCCGGATTGGGAAGGTCTGGCGCAGGCCGCGGGTATCATCGAGGTGGCGCCGGATTTCCGGGAGCTGTTCGGCCGTCTGCAGGACGACTCACCGCGTTATCTGCGGATGCAGCTTTTCCGCATCAAGGTGGATCTGGATTGGCCGCAGTTCTCGCGGTTCATGGAATCGAGGGGGCTGAAACCGGCCCGCATCACACACCTGCTGTCGTTCGCCACGCAATACGCCGATTCGGTACCGGACGGTCTGGCGGCGCTGGGTACCTCGTTCATCCGTCGTTACGACGGTCCGACCGTCGTGCAGGTCCCGGTAATCGTCCCCAGTGACGACGGGCGGAGGCTGTCGGCGGCGGCGGTCGGCGACTTCGAGGGTCAGATCATCGGCCCCAGCGTCACTGCGGTGGAGCATATTCTGATGGTGCGGTACCCCTTCGTGCGACGGGAGCCGGCCGCGACCTGAAGACGCCCATTTTCGGGCGTTTTTTTGACGCCAAGTCCCTCATCAGTCAAGATATCAGGCAGTCCTTTAGATGAACCGAACCCACAGGAGGTGTTCAGGTGATGTCCGGACAGGCTGATTCCGATCCCGCTAAGCGGGATTACACGCTCGCGACGATGAAGATTCTCGTGGAGCTCGCCGAGAAAGGCCAGCTTTTCCCGATGTTCGATTTCATGGCCTACGTTGCCGGCGAGGAGCCGGACGGGAAGCTCGGCCGGCCGTGCCGCGACCGCAAGCGCTGGCCCGCCTTCGAGGCCCGTTGCCGTTCGAGGATCAGGAACATGAGGGACGTCGCGACACTGCTGTGGGGAGGCGCGCTCGTCCTCGCCTGGTGTCGGGCGACCGAAGGCGGTCGCCGTGCGACGATCTATCTTCGCCACGGACGCAAGCCGCCCGACCGTCGGGTCACCCGCGCCGTAGCCGACCTGTTGCGGCAGTCGGGCCTCCAGGCCTATGTCAGGCGTCATGCCGAGGACGGATCCGTACTGTCCGTCCGTTTCTGACCTCGGTAACCCAAAACCGCCCTGTCGGGCGGTTTTTCCTTTGGCGATGCGAACGAGACAAGAGCCGCTGCAGTATTACCCATGACTCCATGGCGCGAGGCCATGACCGACCTGGGAGCCTCATCCTTGCGGATGATGACGTGTGCCGATGACCGGAGTCTCCGGCTAGATTTACTCCCTAGAAAGGAGGTGATCCATCCACAGCTTCCGCTACGGATGCCTTGTTACGACTTCGTCCCTATCATCGATCCCGCCTTCGATACGTGATCACGTACCTTCGGGCGTTACCGACTCTCTTGACGTGACGGGCGGTGAGTACAAGACCCGAGAACGTATTCAACGCGCCGTGGCTGATGCGCGTTTACTAGCGATTCCAGCTTCATGAGGTCGAATTGCAGACCTCAATCCGAACTGAGAGCGGTTTTGGTGGGATTAGCTCCGCCTTGCGGCTTGGCTGCCCATTGTACCGCCCATTGTAACATGTGTGTAGCCCAAGGCGTAAGGGCCATGCTGATTTGACGTCATCCCCACCTTCCTCCCCGTTATCCGAGGCAGTCTGCCGTGGAATATTAACACGGCACGAGGGTTGCGCTCGTTACCCCACTTAAGGGTACACCTCACGGCACGAGCTGACGACAACCATGCAGCACCTGTGCAGCACCCTCGAAGGAGTCCCGGTTTCCCGGGATTTGCAGCTGCATGTCAAGCCTTGGTGAGGTTCCTCGCTTATCGTCGAATTAAACCACATGTTCCACCGCTTGTGCGGGTCCCCGTCTATTCCTTTGAGTTTTAGCCTTGCGGCCGTACTCCCCAGGCGGGATGCTTAACGCGTTAGCTTTTTTCGGCGACACTGGGAGGGTCGATACTCCCAATATCCAGCATCCATCGTTTAGGGCGTGGACTACGCGGGTATCTAATCCGCTTCGCTCCCCACGCTTTCGTCCCTGAGCGTCAGGTACGTTCCAGCAAGCTGCCTTCGCCTTTGGTGTTCTTGCCGATATTAACGCATTTTACTACTACACCGGCAATTCCGCTTGCCTCTCCCGTCCTCTAGACCGCCAGTTTCCTCCGCAGCCTTCGGGTTGAGCCCGAAGATTTAACGAAAGACTTAACGGACCGCCTGCGGACCCTTTACGCCCAATAAATCCGGATAACGCTAGAGGTCTCTGTATTACCGCTGCTGCTGGCACAGAGTTAGCAACCCCTTATTCCCATGGTACCGTCAGCCGAAGCTTCGTCCCATGTAAAAGCAGTTTACAACCCGAAGGCCTTCATCCTGCACGCGGCGTCGCTCCATCAGGGTTTCCCCCATTGTGGAAGATTCTTGACTGCAGCCACCCGTAGGTGTCTGGGCAGTGTCTCAGTCCCAGTGAGGCGGGTCATGCTCTCACACCCGCTACTCGTCATAGCCTTGGTGGGCCGTTACCCCACCAACAAGCTGATAAGCCATAGGTCCCTCCCGAAGCGCCTTTTGGGCTTTACTCGCTCCGCTTGCGCGAAGCGACCACATCCGGTATTAGCCCGCCTTTCGGCGGGTTGTCCCGAACTTCGGGGTAGGTTGCCAATGTGTTACTCACCCGTTTGCCACTATCCTGACGAAAGCCGAAGCAATCGACAGGACCGTACGACTTGCATGCCTTAGACACGCCGCCAGCGTTCATCCTGAGCCAGGATCAAACTCTCAGTGAAAGTTCCCGTGACGCTTCCGCGTCGCCGGGTACTCAACTATTGGGAACAGACAGTGACTCGTTGTCTCGTTCGCATTGTCAAAGTCCTTTGCCCCCGAATCGAGGGCTTCCCGCATTTTAGGGCATCAGACGCTTAAGCGTCAAGAGACCCTAGGTCAGCGGAAAATAAGAGAGCTGTCCGGAGGCCCGCTTAAGCAGGTCGGACGCTCAGGGGATAGTATATAGAGGTACCGTGTGGGTGTCAAGGCCCTCGTCGCGGCCTTATTTAGCCTTCTTTTTGGGTAGGTGTCGTGATTTCCGGGCGCGCCATTCGGCGATCTTGCTGTGATTCCCGGAGAGCAGGACCTGGGGCACGCGCCAGTGCTGGCCTTTGGCCGGCGAATAATCAGCCGGCCGGGTATATTGCGGATATTCGGTCACGCCTTCTGTCGCGTGGGATTCCTCCTGAAGCGAGACCGCCTTGCCGATCACTCCCGGCACCTGTCGGGCCACGGCATCGAGGACCACCAGAGCCGGTAACTCACCGCCGGTCAGGACGTATTCGCCGATAGAGATCTCCTCGTCGGCCAGATGGCGGGCCACGCGTTCGTCCACCCCCTCGTACCGGCCGCACAACAATACGATCCGGCGGTACTTGGACAGGCGTACCGCCTCCCGGTGGGAGAAGGTCTTGCCTTTGGCCGAAAGCAAGATGACCCTCGTCTTCCGGCGGTCGCGGATCCTCAGTGATTTGAGGGCTCGGTGGAAGGGGCCGACCATCATCACCATGCCCGGTCCGCCGCCGAACGGCCGGTCGTCGACGGAGCGGTGCCGGTCGGTGGTCCATGTCCGCAGGTCATGCATCCGGATGTCCAAGAGCCGGCGCTTGCGGGCGCGCTTGATTATCGACTCGGACAGGTAGTTGTCGAACATCCGGGGGAAGATGGTGATGATGTCGAATCTCATGACCTGATAGGGTTATCTGGACGATGGGGTTCCGGTCACGCCGGACCGCACCGTCTATACCATAACATAAAAGACCGGCACCTAGATGCCGGTCAAGCCCTGTCTCGCCAGGTGGCGGCGCAGTTTCCCGAGGACCTTTTCCTCGATCTGCCGGATCCGTTCCCTGGTGACCCCGAACCGCTTACCCACCTTTTCCAGGGTCAGGTCGCGGTCATCGGTCAGGCCGAACCTCAGTCTGATGATGGCCTGTTCCCGAGGGTCGAGTTGGGCGATCGCCCAGTCCAGCTTCTCGTTGAGTTCGCTGCACTCGATGAGGTTGTGGGGATCCCTCTCGCCGTCCGGATCGTCCTCGAGCACGTCGGCCAGGGTGCCGTTGCCGTCGGGACCGATCGGCGTCTCCAGCGGTACCATGGTCTGCTGGAAGGCGCGCTGGGTCCCTTTGGCATGTTCCAGGTCGATCTGGGCGTCCTCGGCCAGCGTCTCCAGCTCCGGTGGACAGAGATCGCTGTCGGCGACGCGACGCGAGCTCTTGGCCAGCTTCTGGTTCCGACCCCACTGGTGTACCGGGATGCGGATAGTCCGGCTCTGGTTGTAGACAGCCCGGCTGATCGACTGCCGGATCCAGTGTCCGGCGTAGGTGCAGAAACGGTAGCCCCGTTCGGGCTCGAAGCGTCCGACACCCTTCTGCAGCCCGAGGGTACCCTCGGTGAAGAGGTCGATCATGTCCATCCCCGACCAGAGGAACTTGTTGGCGATCTTGAGCACCAGACGGTAGTTGCACCGCATGAATTCCTCGAGTGCCGCACGTTGCAGCGACGGTCCGGCCTGCACTACGGCGATGTAGCGCCCCGGATCGATCTGTCCGTCGTCGCACCGGGCGTACCAGCCCCAGCGCCCGTGATGGCGGCAGGCCAGTCGGGCGACCGGTCGACGCTTGCCCGGGCCGGCGGGTTTGATGACGATCTCCAGTCCGGCCAGAGGGAAATCGGGCAGCGGGCAGGCCAGCCTCAGCGAGAAATGGATACGTCCGCTGACCCGTTCGTCCTGATGTGGGCGGACGATACGGACCGCTTCTGCGGTCCGCGGGGAGCGGATCGGTCGGTCATTGGCCCGCATCTTTCCGCACTGACGGTCCACCGAGAACCTCAGCGGACGGCTGACGACCCGACCCTGGGCCAGCTTAGCCAGCCAGCACTCCTCCTCCTTGGTGAGGAGGGGATGGTCAGACATCTGTTTAAGGAACTGCGAAGCCGTGTCTCGGTCCGTAAAATCGGTGGTCATCGTGTCATCTCCTGAAACGCCAGAGGTCCGAGTAGCGACAGACGACCCGTATCGACGGGCGTCAGGGCATCTTTCCACGGAACCCCCTTTTTGGCAAGGGTGGATATCCAAAACCCCGCATCGATGATGCGGGGTCCGGTCTATTTACGTTGAGATTGTGTCAGATCTCCAGATCCACGGCCGAGGTATCGATCTCCTCTTCCTGTGGTGCCGGGGCCGAATACTGGGAGGATCTGCGGCTCCCTTCCGGCTCGTAAATCTTCAGGTTCACCCGGGCGTTGCCCTTGGCGCCGACGATCTTGAGAAGGGTGCGGATCGAACGGGCGGTCTGACCTGACTTGCCGATGACGTAACCCATGTCATCCGGGTTGACATGAAGGGTGAGCAGGACGCCTCGCTCGTCGATGGTCCTTTCGACCCTGACGTCCTCCGGATGGTTGACTATCGCCTTTACGACGTATTCAACAAACTCTTGATCCTTGAGATCTTCTGCCATATCGGTTGGGCGGCTTCCCTCTAAATTGCGGGGAGTACACCGTCGTTCAGTGATTAATTAGAGCGATAATATGGATTAGTGATGTAAAGATTCTTCGGGCCAGGGCCCGCCCCGTCATGGGGACGGCTTTAATCTATCTCTTCTGCCATGAAGTGTCAACCGGAGTCGTCTTGCGGGCATCGGGCGGAGGCGGGACATCGCGATTGAACCGAAAACGGCCCCCAGAGGGGCCGTCTGTCATCCGGTAATCGACCGTCGGATCAGGACGTTTCGGTCGGGGCGTCTTCGGCCGAAGGGGCTTCGGCGGCCACTGCCGCCTCTTTGGGGGCCTCTTCGGCTTTCTTTCGGGCCGCCTCCTGCCGCTTCTTCTGTTCTCCTTGGGTCGCCTTGACTTTCGACCCTTCGATCAGTTTGGCATCGACCAGCAGATTATGCACGGTCGGCGTCGGTCGGGCACCTTGGGCCAGCCAGTGACGCACCCGTTCTTCCTTTAAGGAGACGGTCTTGGGTTTGGTGCGCGGGTTGTAGTGGCCGAGTATCTCCAGAGAAGTGCCCCAGGGGTCACGCTGTTTCTCCTGGACCACGATGCGGTAGGTCGGCTGTTTCTTCTTGCCCACTCGGGAAAGTCTGATGACTATCATGTTCCTTGGTTTAAGTTCGATTCAGGGCGGCTCCGGGGTTAGGGATGAGCGGTCCCGTATCCGTGTGGCCCTCGCAGCAGTAGGGCTTGTCGTAGTGGGGATTATGCTTTGGATGAGGTTTTCCGTCAAGGTGCAGCTCGAGGTAAGATCGGCCTCATTGACAGTCCATACACGCGGTTATACGATAGGATGTTCTTTCTGACAAGGAGGGGTCATGAGAGTGGTCTCTAAAGCATTCCGGACCTGGAGCAAGAAGGTCCAGCGGCGTCTGCTGTACGCTACCTTCGAGAACGGGAGTATGCGTTTCATCGTCCGTAAAAGGCCGGCAACGAGGACGTTCGTGGCCTTCAGTGACGGTAGTCAGGTCATGGGATGGCTGATGGTTTTTCCGACGCCTTTCGGCAAATGCGCCAACGTCTTCGTCAACGAAAGGTTCCGCGGTCGGGGGGTGGCGGATCGCCTGTTCGAAGCGGCGCTCCGGCGCGAGCAGAGGCTTTTCGCCTTCGGTTGGGACCCGCATTCGAGGGGACTGTTCAGGCGAGTGAAGAAAAGGCACCCCGGAAGGCTCGTTATCCGCGACTGGCAGAAGTTCAAGGCAAGGTACGGACCGCTGCAGGATTATTGCCTGTGAGACGGCGCCTTCATAATACAAAACACCGGTTGATACCGGTGTTTTTTGTTCAACTCAGGCAGCCGCCATTTCCTCCGACCGGACTTTCCGTGACTTCCCTTTCATCTTCCCGGCCTCTTCCAGGTTGACCGAAAGGATCTGGGACGTCCCGGCATCGTTCATCGTCACGCCATAGAGCACGTTGGACCGGTTCATGGTGTAACGGTTGTGGGTGATGATGATGAACTGCGTTCTTTCGGCCAGTTCCTGGAGGATGGCGGCGAACCGTTCGGCATTGGATTCGTCGAGGGCCGCGTCGACCTCGTCGAGCACCACGAACGGCGAGGGATTGGTGGTCATGATGGCGCAGATGAGGGCTATCGAGGTCAGGGCCCGCTCGCCGCCGGAGAGCATGGTGATGTTGCTGATCTTCTTTCCCGGCGGCGTGGCTTTGATGTCGATGCCGGTGACGACGTCTCGGGACACGAAATCGTCCGGCTGATCTGTCGGACCGTCGGTGTCGCCGCCCCCTTCGGCGTCAGGCTCGGCATCTGCCGTCCCGCCGCTCTTGAGCTGGATCAGTTCGGCATGACCGCCTCCGAACAGGGTCTTGAAGTAACGGTCGAAGCTCTTGTTGAGCCGGCGGAAAGAGGCTTCGGACACCGCCTTGATGGTCAGGTCCAGTTCGGCGATGACCGCTCGGAGGTCGGCGATCGCCTTGCGGAGGTCGTTGGTCTGGCTTTCCAGGAAATCATGACGCTCCCTGGTCTCTTCGTATTCCTTCATCACCTCGGGATCGATCCCGCCGATCAGTTCCAGCTGATATTTGAGTTTCTGGATCCGCGGTTGGTAGGACTCCGGATCGCCTTCATCGTCCGCCGTGAAGCCGGTCTTGATGCGGTCGGCATTCTCGCCCAGCTCCGCGACCATTTCCGTTTCCAGGGCCTCCCGGCGCGTATCCAGCCGGGCCATCTCCACCCGCTCCTCGTTGAGGCGGCGTTCCAGGTCGTGCACCACGCCGATCTTCTGCTGCAGCTCCCGTTGCAGGTCGAAGAACTTGGATTTCTTCTGGCGTTCCGAGCGGTTGTATTCCTGGATGGCCGACTGGATCTCCGTGATCTCCCGGTCCTTGTCTGCGACCTGCCGACGGAGCCCCTCCATCTCCGCCGTGAGTTTCGGGTCCGACTCGTGGTCCGGCGGCTCACTGGCCGGACGTTCCAGTCTCGTGGCCAGTCCTTTGGCCTTTGTCCCGACCTTCTCGAAATCCGGTATGGTCGCTTGGGCTTCCTTGAGGTCACTGGCCGACGTTAGCCGCCGGACCGCGGTGTCTTGCCCCGTGCCGATCTCGTTGACTTCATCGATGATCTTGGAGAGGGGGAGGGAGCCGGAAGTCTCCTGCCGCACCCGCCGCGTCACCTCCAGGTCGCTCCGTATCTTGAGCCGCCGACTCTCCAGTTCGGCACGTTCCTGGACCAGGCCGTCGTACCTATCCTGCAGTTCGGTGAACCGGTCTGTCGGAGCCTCGGTCTCTTCCTTTTCGAGGGCACTCAGGTCCCGTTGGGCAGCCTCACGCATCGTCTCCTTGTCCTTCCAGGCGCTTTCCAGCTTGTCGAGCGAGGCACGGCGGTCGTCGATCAGCAGCCGGAGACGCTCCCAGAGCTTGCCGTAGTACTGGTGTTTGAGGGCGTGCAGTTCCTCCTCGAGCCCCTCTCGGGTCTCCAGACGTTTGGCCTGGCGGGCCAGGGACCTGAGGCGCGGCGCGATCTCCGTCAGCAGCATCTCGGCTTGAGACAGGTTCTCCCGAGCCGTCTTGATCTTGATGAGGGATTGGTGGCGCTTCAGCTGGTATTGTTTGACCCCAGCAGCCTCATCGAAGAATTCCTTGCGTTCCTGCGGGGAGGCGATCAGGATGTTGTCCACCATACCCTGACCGATGACCGAATAGGTCCGCGCTCCGAACTGCGCTTGGGCCAGAAGCAGCTGGATATCGGTCAGCCGGACCTTGTTCTTGTTGATCAGGTACTCGGAATCACCGTCGCGATAGATGCGGCGGGATATGGAGACCTCCGAATAGTCCATCGGCAGCTGACCATCCTCGTTGTTGAGGGAGATGGTCACCTCCGCGAAATTGGCGCGGGGCTTCTTCTCCGAGCCCGAGAAGATGACATCCTCGGCCTTCTTGCCGCGCAGCAGCTTGGTGCTCTGTTCCCCGAGCACCCAGCGGATAGCATCAGCCACGTTCGATTTGCCCGAGCCGTTGGGGCCGACCACGGCGGTGATGCCCTTGGAAGCGGCCGAGGGCGGCAGGAAATCTATCTCCGTGCGGTCCACGAAGGACTTGAAACCGGTCATCTCCAGTTTCTGCAGGAACATAAGCCTATTTCAGCGGCGATGAATGATGAATATGGCGGCCGTCCTTGACCCAAGGTGCCGCCCCTTTCCAGCGGAATTGTAGCAGGTCAGGCGTTATCTGCAATAGGCTGGTTAGGCGTCACGGTGTGCTGTCCCGAAGGCACGGGGTCTTGGCGGTCGGTCCGGGTTGACGTTCCTGGACAGCGTTGCTAACCTTGGGGGCTCGAGACATCGGAAATATGGATATCGTCTTTGATTTCCAGCGTGCGTTCGATAGCCTGCGCCTGGCGAAGGGCGTATTGGTCGTGGCCCACCGCAAACCGGACGGGGACGCGCTCGGGGCGGGCAGCGCCCTGTTGGGATTCTGCGACCGTTTGGGCGTACCGGCCGCCGGGTTCTGTGTCGACCCCGTGCCCCAGCAGTTCCGGTACCTGGCCGGCCTGGAGCGGTTCACTACCGACCGGACGGTCTTTTCGGATGAGGCCTATGACGTCATCGCGGTATTGGATGCGGGCGATCTGGAATACGCCGGCATCAACGGGCTCATCGTCCGACGTCCCGCCGGGACCCCCCGCATCGTCAATATCGACCACCACAAGACCAATCGGCTGTTCGGAGACGTCAACGTGGTCGATGAACACGCCTCGTCCACGTCGGAGCTGCTGTACCGCTTTTTCGACCATTTCAATCTGCCGGTCGACCGGGAGATCGCTACAGCCC
This sequence comes from Parcubacteria bacterium SG8_24, assembly GCA_001303185.1. Lineage (GTDB taxonomy): Bacteria > Patescibacteriota > Patescibacteriia > SG8-24 > SG8-24 > SG8-24. Next base: position 10,823 of record LJNP01000003.1, on the reverse strand, counting down.
TGCTGACCGGGATACTCAATGACACGGGTAATTTCACCAATCCGGCCACGACCCGCAGTTCGCTCGAGGTCGCTTCAGACCTGTTGCGGCGCGGCGCCAGGTCGCACCTCATCTCACGTTTCCTGCTGCGCAACAAGCCCGTGCCGGCATTGCGCCTTTGGGGGGACCTGCTGGCCCGGCTCAAGTATGACCGGGAGCTGGGCGTCGCCTCCACCGCCCTGTTCGTCGACGATCTCGGCGGGCGGGAAGTGGACGAGGAATATATGGGCGGGTTCATCAATTTCCTCAATAATTTCCTCGACGCCAAGGTCGTCCTCTTGCTCAAGGAGGTACCGGGCGGAAGGGTCAAGGGCAGCCTACGGACGGCCCAGGAGGTGGATGTCTCGGAGATCGCCGCCGCCATCGGCGGTGGGGGTCACCGGAAGGCGGCCGGTTTCACCGTGACCGGCCGGATCGTCGAAGGTAAGGACCGTTGGTCGGTCCACTGAACCCGGGCATCTGAGATCCGCCCCGGCATGACGGGGCGGACGGGATGAAGAGATCAAAAAAGTGACCTCCCAGAGGTCACTAGTCTGTCTTTTGGGCCGTCCAGGTCCCGGTACTGCCTCCGGATGAGGAGTAGGTTCCTGACGCCGTATCCCGTCCCAGGAAGTGACCGTCCAGTTCGTAGCCGAACTGGTTGAGGATGAATCGGGTGCCGTCGATCGTCCCTTCGGCGCCGGTCATCTCGTGGAAGAGTCTCCTTCCGGACTGGGCGAGATCCAGTTCGATCTCATAGGCGCCGTCGTCGAGGACGATCTGCCACAGGCCTCCGGCGTTGAGCACGACCCGGACCTCTATCTCGTCGCTGGTCTCGCCACAGCTGGCGGTCAGCGTGGCCGAGGGTTCCGGCGTCTGCAGCAGATCTTCCAGGGTCGTCACGTCGGTCAGGGCATCGAAAAGGTCCTCACGTCCCTTGATCATGGCCGAACCGCCGAGCGATTTGACGTCCAGGACGGTCTTATCGCTCGACATCCAGGTGACGCAGCCCAGGGTGCGCTCATCGACTTCCTGGCCCGAACTGTCCTTGGCGCTCACACTCACCAGGGTGCCGAGGTCCTTGATGGCGGGCAGGACGCCCTCGTGGATATCGTCGGAGCGGATGGTGAGTTCCGTGATATCAGGAGTGTCGTCACCGCAGGCGGATGACAGTAGGGCGACGGTCAGGACGGATAGGCAGGTCATGACTGGCCGGGGGCAGTTTCTCATCTCGGCCTCCTTGACGGGTTTAAGGTGCTTCGTCTCACCCTAGCCCAGCGGTCCGGGGCGGTCAAGGCGGTCGTTTACATGGTGTCGCAACGGCGCTATACTCGGATAGAGATGATCACGAAACTATGACCAATCCCTATTCCGTTAATTCACTCAGCTCTTATCTGATACCCACGGTCATCGAGAAGTCCGCTTACGGCGAACGGGCTTACGACATATATTCTCGGCTTCTCAAGGACCGTATCGTCTTCTTGGGCGATGTCATCACCGAGCCGATGGCCAATATCATCATCGCCCAGCTGCTTTTCCTGGAGAGTCAGGACAAGACCAAGGACATCAAGCTTTACATCAACAGTCCCGGAGGTTCGGTTACGGCTGGCCTGGCGATATTCGACACGATGAACCACATCAAACCCGATGTGGCGACCATCTGCGTGGGCATGGCCGCCTCGATGGGTGCGGTGCTGCTGGCCTCCGGCGCCAAGGGCAAGAGGTTCGCTCTACCGAGTGCCGAAGTGATGATCCACCAGGTGATGGGCGGAGCCGAAGGCCAGGCCACCGACATCAAGATCAGGGCTGAGCGGATACTTAAGATGAAGGACGCCCTCAATCGTATCCTGGCCGACCGCACCGGCCAGAAGTTCGAGAAGGTGGAGAAGGACTCGGACCGCGATTATTTCATGAGCGCCGAGGAGGCGATCAAATACGGCCTGATCGACAAGGTCATCACCTGAAGACGATTCCTTTCAGGCAGTGACCGGATGAGGACGGTCCGTCGGAGGACCGTCCTTTAGGTCTACCGGGCCGCCCAGCCGCCGCCCCCCATAGTCATCAGGGGAAAAGAAATACCCGCGCCTGCGGGGCGCGGGAATCGGCTTCAAAGGAAAGGGGATTCAACGGGCGACGGTCGCCGCCGTCGAACTGCCCGATGTGACGGATGTCCGGACGGCTTCGTCGTCAGCGTCAAGCCGATAGTCGAAGAGCAGGGCATCGATCTGGGTGACCCGTTTCTCGATTTCGGCGACGGACACCTCATCCAGGTAGGGCCTGACCGTCCGGGGCGACTGATCGCCTTCCGCAGTGATCTCGATCGCCACTTCCATCGTGATGCCGCCTTCCGTCCGGCTGGCCTCGATGCTCACGGGACCCCGCTCGAAAAGCTCGGAGTATCCGACCTCCCGATCCTCCATGATATGGAGGATATGGGCGAAGAGACCCCGATGGATGAATCCGCCCTCTTCGAAGCGGATCCGGATCTCCCTCTTGGAACCGCGTCTTCTCCGGCCTTCTTCCCGGTCGGAGTCCGCGGGCGCCTTGCGGATACCCTGGCAGAACACTCCTTCGTTCGTCTGGACCGGCAAGGTCACCGGCCTTCTTCCTGTCGGATTCATGTCACAGCTCCTTGGAATAGGAAACAGGCGGGGCACTCGAGATTCCATCAGTTGTCGGTGGGACCGGGTCGGTCTCGCGCCGTCGGGGCGCCCAGGCCGTCCCGTCAGGAACCCACCGATGCCGTCATCATTCTTGAAGGTACTTCATCCTCTCGCCTGAGATCTCCTCAGTGAGAAGGTCTCGGGCAAGGGCCCTCGCGGTGAGCACGAGGGCACCTCAGGCGGGCCGGACACCCGGGCGGCTAGGAGAAGGAGCGGCAGAAGAGCGCTACCCGTCTCCGGGTCTCTTCCGATGACGCCGTGTCGCAGCTGCACTCGCCGCCGCCGACGCAGCCCTTCGACAGGCAGCTGAGGCAGACGACGTCATCCGCCAGGCCGTGGATGCAGAGACCCAGGTCGGCCCCCGCGTTCTCGTGGCAGCAGTCACATGATCCGCCACGACCGTGCGGGCATTCGCGCCGCGAGTTATCGCATTTCCTGTCCAACAATTTACCGGTTTTCATGATTCCTCCTCTTTTCTTTTATCCGGTTATTCCAAGGAACGACCAACGCGTCATGATGACATAACCGAGGCCGGATGTCAAGGGTCGCGGCCGGCTTATCGGAGGCCAACGGAACCCGTTTTAGGCTCATTTTTGGCGAAACGGTGCCGGCAGGGCCGATACCTTGACATGTTTCGGGGCTCATGGTAAAGTTTGATGTCACCTCGGACTGCCCGTGCCGGGGGTGGACACAAGACCCCGGAGATTCGCGCTCACGACAAGCATGGGGGTTATTCGAAGGGTGCTTCGGGCTCCGGCTCGAATATTCCTTGGGATGATCTTCTTGAGCGCGAATCCCTGGGGTTTTTCATTTACGTAAGGTCCGGACCGATGGGGTGACTGATCGCCCGACCGTCCGGCACCCGAAAAGACCGGCCCGTGACCGGTCTTCGTGAAGTTTCGTGTTCAGGTCACCCGGGTTCAGTCACCGGTGACTCCGGCCGTGTCGACATCGGTCATCTCCGGGTTGATTTCGCCGGCCTCTTCTTTTTCCAGTTCGCTGGGATCGACTCCGACCATGCAGATGGCCTGCCAGGGTCGGTAATAACTGACGAATTCCGTCTCTTTCTTCTCGTCGTCGGCGTAAGTGACCGTATAGGTGAAGGCCGTATTGCTGCCGGCGTGGGCACTCTCGGTGCATTTTTCTTCGCCGATCGGCAGTTCCGTGGTCTTGACGTATTTGGTCTCTGGTGGCGGCTGGTAGTTCCAGACCTTGACGTCGGACATCTCCACGGTCCGGCCGTCATCCGTGCCCCAGAAGGTGAAGGTCAGGCGGTTGCCGTCGATGGCCGTCCGGATCAGGATATGGGCCGGGGTGTCGTTGATGAACTTGAAGTCGGGCGCCGGATCATAGATGGTGGCGTCGATGCCCGGCCCGATGTAATTGCCGTCCCCGTCGCGTTCATAGTAGGGGACGCGGTAGGAGTGGTTGCGGCGCTCGGTTATGGGGAGTCCGCTGTCCAGGGCGACACGGAACGCGGTCGAGCCGATCTGACAGAGCCCCCCGCCGTATTCCGGTATGGTCTCCGTCTCCTTGATGACCAGTTCCGGCAGGTAACCGTGCGCGGCGTCGATTTCGCCCAAGGCGCCGATCAGGGAGAATTCTTCACCGGGCGGTATGAGGATATTGTTGAGCGTAGCTGCGCCTACGGCAATATTATGTCTTCGGTTGCTGGGGCTGCCGCGGAAATTGGTCTCGCCGACCCCGATGATCTCCCGTATCCCGAACGGGTTTGAGGTGGCCGTGTCTGTTTTCGGACTGACCGTGGTGATCGGCAGGACGGCCACTTCTCCGCCCGTTTCGCTACCCTCCAGTATGAGCCGTGTTAGCAGCTCGATCGATGCCTCCAGATCTAGGCTTCGGCCTTCGGTGCTGGGGATGAATTCGGCGACCCGTCCGTCCTCCAGCCGGAAGACGGCGTCGCTGGCTTCGGTATGGATTGAGGTGCCACGCGACTCGAGGTATTTGCGCATCTTGTCCCGATCCAGCGTCAGGACCACCCCGTCGTCTCCGGCATCCCCTTGGAGCGAGGTGATCAGCCAGGAGGCGACGGTCTGACGGGAGATCGTCCATGATTCACCCTGGACCGACACGTCCAACGGCAGTCTTTCCAGGATCGGCCCGGCCTCCGATACGAGCGGCTCGACATCCGAGACATGGATGCTCGGATCGTGTTCGGATATCTCGACCTCAATCGGTTCAGACGATACCGTTTCGACCCGCTGACGGGCCAATCTGATCAGTCGGTCGACATCGATCTCCGTGCCGGCCCGCTCCGGTACGACCTCGATATGATAATTCCCATCTTCGTCGACCACGATACGGAGGCCGGCCTCGCGCGTCGGCCGTATCAGGTCGCTCATCTCCCGGTGCAACAGGGTATCCAGCAGCTCCTCATCGAGGGAGTGCGGCAGGGCGATACGTTTCCCGAACATCGAGGCGCCGAGACGGGAGGCCGCGGCCATCAGGATATTGGAATGGCGTCCGATGCCGAAGGCCTGATCGAGGGCCGATTCCGTCTCGAAGGAGAGCAGCGGGCGTACCTGACCACCTCTCGGGGGCAGGACGGACGCCCCACCCAGCGGCGAAGTGAAGGTCAAGGAGAACCCGTCAACGTGGGTCCGGATAGCCTCGCGTGCCTCTTCGATGGTCATGCCGCCGACATAGACCGGACCGACATAGACCCCCTCGACGATGCCGGATCCGCCAGGGCGGGCGAAAAGTCCGAAGGTGCCGATCAGGACTGCGGTCAGGATGAACAGAAAAACAGCCACCCCCCGAACCGGAAAGGGTGACCTGACCCTTTGTCTGATGTTCTTACCGCGGCCGGCCTTCCGGACCCCGCGGGCCCGTAACAGGTCGGCCGATCCGGCGCGGTTCGTCTTCATGTAGATTGAGGCAGTATGTCCGCTGACCCGGCCCGTCATCCGTCGTCACCGGACGGGCCGTCACAGCTTCTTGACGAAGATCTTCTTGGATCGCTCGATTTTCGGCAGGCGCACCGTCATGATCCCGTTCTTGAGCGTGGCCGCAATGCGGTCGGCGTCTATCTCTTTGGGCAGGATCAGCGAGCGGGAGAAGGGCCCCCAGTGGCATTCGCGCACCGCATAGCGCGCGCTCGGCTCGCTGTCATGGGTCCGCTGGCCGCGGATCGTCAGCATGTCATTGTGCAGGAACACCTCCAGATCCTCTTCCTTGACGCCGGCGATAGCCGATTTCACCACGATCTCCCCCTCGGTCTCAAAGACATCGACGGCCAGTTGTCCTTCGTCCTGACCTTCAAGCCACGGTTCGGCCTCGGTCGTCCCGCTCCCGCTCGCCGATCTCTTTTCGGCTTGAGGGAAAAGGACCACGTCCTCCTCACCGCTTTTGTTGAGTAACGGAATATGGATCGCCATACCCTGACCCAGGTTAAGCGGATTTCGCGTCAAGTATAGCATCGGCTCCGCTTTAACTTCAAGTGGAGCCACGCCGGCCTCGGTCCCTGGTCAGGTCGGCGTGTCGCCGGAGTCCTCCCCGGCCTCCTTGACGCCCCCAGACCGCCGCGATAAATTGCCTCCGGAGTCCTTTAGAATCCAGGGAGATCGCCGACCGTCGCGGGAGGTACAGACATGACAGTGAAGATGATCTTCGAGCCGAGGACGGTGGTGGAATGGGACGCTTTCAGCAGCGAGTATCCCCCGTTCAGCATCGCTGTCGACGGTTATTGTAAGGGGGCGCCTCGTTCGACGCCTGATGGGTTGATTCTCAACATCAACCATCATGAGGATGTCGACTCCATGGCGACCCGTTCCAGCTGTGAACAGGCCCTGTGTCTGGTCAAGCTGGGGCTGTATAAGACGTTCCAGACCAGGAACGGCAAGCCTAAGGCGACGTTGTATCTCAACGATTGCGATCAGGACGTGGTGCTGGCCACTTACGTCCTGTCGTATCCGGATCACGTCCCCCGGGCCCGCCTGCGCGAGCTGGTGCGTCTCGAGGACCACCTCGACATGTCGGCCGGGCTTTTCCCTGCCGACAAGAGCGACAGCCAGCTGATCAGACAACTGGCCTGGATCAGCGAGCCTTATACCGAGGCCCGGCATAACGGGGAGCTCACAGCCATGGATGCCAGGAACATGAAGGCCTTGGTGGAGGAGATGCACCGTCGGGTCCGCAGCACCCTGTTCGGGCGCGGTAAGGAGCTGCAGCTCGATACCCGTTTCGAGGTCCTGGGATCCTATCAGGACTGGGCCTTGGTACGGAGCGTCGGTATCCACGCCAGGTTCGGCATGGCCAGCAAGGGCATCACTGCCTATGTCGAGCTGCGGGCCTCCGAAGGCGACAGGTATCACTATGCCCTGGGCCGGCTCTCCTCGTTCATCCCTTTCCCGGTGAAGCTGATCTGCCTGGCCCTCAATGAGGCTGAAGGCATCGATGACCTGACTAAGGGTTGGGGCGGCGGCAAGAACCATGGCGGTTCGCCGCGTGAGCTCGGCAGCAAGCTGCCTCCGGAGGAAGTGGGGCGGATCATCGAGGGATGCATCGCTCTGCATCGGCGCATCATCGAGGAGAAGCCTCCCGAGACCCGGAAGGAGAGCCCGTCGGAAGCGGTCAAGTCCAGGAACGGTAAGGTGAACGGCGCCGCCAAGCAGAACGGTACCGCGAATCCGGAGACAAAAGATCCGGATGTCACGGAGGAGGGTTCCTGACCGACCGCGCCGGTTGACTGGGCAGGCGATCCCTGGTCCACCAGACACCTCGCAGATCGAGGTGTCTTTTTCATTCCGGCGTCATTACTGCCCGGGATTTTCCATTGGACAGGGCGGTCGGAGATGATAAGGTGGTCACGGATCTTTGCATGAGGACGCTCCGGTCCATGACTTAGGGAGTGGAGACCGGGAGGCCGGTTATGAAGAACCTGTCTTTCACGCCGATCGTCGTTCCGCCGGCACTCTCCGGCCTGGACAGCGATGGATTGGCCAACCTCTACGATCTGGTGATCAAGTTCGGTACCGATATCCCGGGAGTCGCCCAGCGACGGCTCTGTCACCCGACGGCCGGCAGTCCGTGCGTCCGCGCCACTTCCGGCAAGCGTCATGACATTATCGTCAGCCGCCGTCCGGACGGGGTCCGGTTCGAGGATGCCTGGGTCGTGCATCTCCTGGACCTGAGCGGTTCCTTCGTCGCCTGGCAGAGGGGAGTGGCTCTGGATGAGGTCAGGAGTCTGATCGACGAGACCGACGCCCTGATGGCCCGGAACGGCCATGTCCATCCGAGGACCCGGGAAAGATTGCGGGTCGGAAACGGTGAAGTCGGCATCCGGAGGAAGCATGCGGTGGACGAGGTCTTCAACGAGCGCGGCCTCATCATCCCGCCTTTTCCGGGCATGGATGTCGAGGCGTTGCGTCAGATGTTCGACCGGCCGGAGGAGGTCGCTACGCTTCGGGGCACCACCCGATCCGGCCTGGTACGGCGTCGGGACGTCTTTTTCCTCCTGTGGGACGGCCATCCTTTGGGTCAGACCATCCTGGAATGGTCTGTCAGTGGCCGGCCCGACATCAGGGGGGCAGAGGATCCGGCGGTCCGCCGGATCGTCCGGATGGTCTGGGACGTGCTCTCCGGCCGCGATATCGAGGATTGAATCGCGGCCTTTTTTTTGTTCCGCGGACCTCCCGGAAGTTTTCCTCCGAGGATTGACAAAAGGCGCCGATTATGCCATGTTTACTTGTATCGCCGCCTGGCTTCAGACAGTCGTCCGGTGGCGCGGTTCATTCCATCATCACAACCTTCGGAGGATAATCCTATGAACACCGATCGGGAGCAGTTGCGAGAGTTCTGCGAGAAGCACGCGGTCGACCAGGCACTGGTGTTCCGGGCATTTGAATACCTCAACCCTTTCATCAAGATGGCCGACAACGGGCCGTATCCGCTCAAGAGTGAAGACGAATTCGATGCCGTAGAGATGAAGCGGGCCATCGCCCTGGCGGTCGTCCGTCGTGTCGAGGCGGTGCGGTTCATCTCCATCGCCCGGGCAATCGACGATGCCGAACGTGAGTCGGGTAACCGGGAGAGGAACGGCCTGTGGTACGCGCTCGAGCGGATGCTGTTCGACGCGTTGTGGGCCAAGCATAACGTGACGATGTGGGGCCCGCTGAAGCAGCCCCTGATCAAGGGCCAGAAGCGCCCGTCGCTCGGCGATGCCCTATGGGGGGTGCTGGACCGGTCCTTGTGCCGTCCGTTGACGGACAGCCTGCAGACCGCTCTGCGGCAATCCGGTTTCGGCTACCGTCTCTGCGAGTCCTTGCCCAAGAACCTCTGCCACGCCCTGCTCTATTTCGTCGGTTTCGCCGTCGGCGGCAACCAGAAGAGGATGGACGCGATGGTTCCCCTGATGCAGCTCATGCCCGGCTGCATTCCTGTGGGGGAGAAGCGGGATCCGACGAAGGATCCGATGGAGCGGGAGCTCGGCACCGGCGAATGGCTGGTGTTGGTGTCCTGAGATATATGCCTTACTCCGGCGTCCAGCGCGCCGGATTTTTTTATGACATCGGGCGGCCGGGAAATGTCGTGGCCGGGCCGTCGGCATGCGGTGGGCCGACACCTTTGACATGACGCGGGCAGTGAGTTATGGTGCCGGGATGTTCATTGTGATCTTCTGTCGTGATATCAGGATCGGAGGACGTCATGCCTGAGGGCAACGGGAATCATCGGGAAGTCAAGGAAAAGGACCGGATGGAGCCGGAGGGTCATCGGGATACTCCGGGCATCAAGGTCGGCAAGGCCATCATCGTGATCGCCGCCGCTTCGTTGATCGCCTATATCCTCATATTGAACGACCGTCTCCTGTCGCCTCCGGAAGAGGAGCCTCCCGCGGAGCTCATCGGTCTTGAGGTCAACGTCATCAGCCACGTGTCGGTGGTGGCGGTCGAGGACAGCAAGGTCAAGGGTTTCATGCCCTTGGTCGCCAGACAGGACTCCTGCATCATGTTCCGGGGCGGCAAGTTCATGATCGAGGCGGTCTACACCAAGGACAATATCGTCCTGGTCCGGTACGTCACGCCACGTCGGTTCGCCTCGACCGAGGCGCCGATGGAGTGTCCTTCCGGCCTGCTCGGGGCGACGACGCTCCATGAGCTGGTCCGGGCGTTACGGGAAGACCTGGCCTACCGCGAGAGGCGGTGACCGGACCGGCATCATCCGGAGCCGTCGACAGGCCATCGACCGGCCCGCGAAAAAGACGACATCGTCTCTGCCTCCCAGGTTCATGGGGGGTTTCTTTTTTACTGACCCGAAGGTCCGGACGTTCCGTTGTCGGCCCCAGGGTTGTACAATGGCCCTATGCGGTTTTTCGGACATCAGAAACAGACACCACCCTCCCATCGGTTCGACGTCAGGCATCTGGGAGCCCTGCCTTCGCTGGCGACGAACCGTCTTTTGGGTTTCGCTGCGTCGAACCTCATCTGGATATTCTTCCCCATCTTCCTTTACGAGTTCTTCGGATTGAGCCTGTCCAAGGTCCTCCTGTGGTTCCTGATATCGCGTCTCATCCGCCTGCCGCTTTTCGTCTGGGCCGCCCGGATATTCTCGCGGATAGGGCTCATACCGAGCATGGTCGTCGGCACGGCCGGTTGGGTGGTCTTCTACGTGACCTCGTTCTCCCTGGCGACCCGCCCCGACTTCCATCCCTGGCTCATGCTGGGCATCATCGTCGTCTCCCTCGGCGTCTTCAACTGTTTCTACTGGGCGCCGTTTCATGTCGATTTCGCCGAATTCTCGACGAAGGGCAAGAGGGGACGGCAAATCGGCATATTCTATGCGGCCCAGCAGCTGATCGGCATCGGCGCGCCGATGTTGGGAGGGGTGCTGATCGCCTCCTACGGTTACGGGGCGGCCTTCCTGGTCGGCATCGTGGTGATACTCCTGTCGCTCATCCCCCTGGCCTTCCTGCCGCGGGTCCGGGTGCGTTACGAGTTCGGTTTTTTCGAGACTTTCCGCCGTCTTTTCTCGAGTGATTACCGGGATATGACCTGGTCCATGGTGGCGCTCGGCGCCGAGGGCGAGGTCGGTTTCGTCATCTGGCCGATTTTCCTGTTCCTGGTGTTCGGCGGCGAGCACCTGGATGTCGGCCTGTTCGCCGGACTGATCGTAATCGTCGGCGTG
>LJNP01000065.1 GCA_001303185.1 Parcubacteria bacterium SG8_24 | reverse complement strand
CCGCCGGACCATGGGTTCGGGACGTACCAAGATGGAGAAGAAATAATTGCCCCGCCACGTCTATGAGCGAAGAGAACAACAAGCAGACAGAGGAACTGCAGCCGACACCGGAGGTGGCGGCAGCCCCGGCCGGTGAGGCGCCGGCGGCCAAGAAGGCGCGTCCTGCCAAACGGGGCCGCGGCAAGAAGAAGGCGGTCCGCATGGTCTCCACCGGGCGGGCCTATGTACAGGCCACCTACAACAACACTATCGTGACGCTGACCGACAACAACGGCAACGTCCTCGGCTGGTCCAGCGCCGGTGTCGTCGGATTCAGGGGACCCAAGAAATCGACTCCCTACGCCGCCAGCGTCATCGTCAAGGACGCCATGGACAAGGTGGCCAGTACGGGCCTGAGGGAAGTCAGCGTGTTCGTCCGCGGTATCGGTTCCGGTCGTGAGGCCGCGGTGCGGGCGCTGCACGCCAACGGTCTGGTCGTCACCTCGATCAAGGACGTCACCCCGATACCGCACAACGGATGCCGCGCACCTAAACCGCGGCGGGTCTGACAGGAGAACCCCCAAGGATTATGGCGAGAACACTTGATCCAAAATGCAAACAGTGCCGCCGGGAGAGGGAGAAGCTTCATCTCAAGGGCGAGAAATGTCTGGGTCCCAAATGCCCTATCGTCCGCCGCAATTACCGTCCCGGTATGCACGGGCCGACTTCCCGTACCCGCCTTACCCCTTATGGCATCCAGCTGCGCGAGAAACAGAAGGTCAAGAGCACCTATGGCATCCTGGAGCGCCAGTTCCGGGGCTACTTCGACAAGGCCAAGAGACAGGTCGGTGATACCGGCGATTTCCTGGTGCAGATGCTGGAGATGAGACTCGACAACGTTGTCTATCGGTTGGGTTTGGGCAAGTCCCGGACCGCCGCGCGGCAGCTGGTCAATCACGGACACGTCCTGGTCAACGGGAAACGCGTCACCATACCGTCCTATCAGGTCCGGCCGGGTGACGCGATCACCATCAGCGAGTCCAAGAAGAAGGGCACTATGTTCGCCAACGAGGCAGCGCGACTCGAGAACCATCAGGCGCCGGAGTGGCTGCACCTGGAGGCGGCGGACCTGTCCGGCAAGGTGCTGCACAAACCGGAAGGCACGGACCTCAAACAAGGTTTCGATCCCAGACTCATCGTCGAGTTCTATTCGCGCTGATCAGCGTCCGACGCCCTCTAAACTCAACTAAAGGAGGAACAATATGGAACCACTCTTACTACCATCGAAGATCGAGCTGAAACCCGGGGAGGATGAGCGGCACGCCACCCTCTCGATGGGACCTTGCTATCACGGTTACGGCACGACGATCGGTAACGCCCTGCGTCGCGTGATGCTCTCGTCGTTGCCCGGCGCGGCCGTCACCGGGGTCAAGATCGAGGGTGCTCAGCACGAGTTCTCGTCGTTGGAGGGGGTACAGGAGGATGTGTTGAGCATCGTCCTCAATCTGAAGGGACTGCGGATGCGCGTCTTCACCGATGAGCCGGTCCGGCTCACCTTGGCGGTCAAGGGAGAGAAGAAGGTGACTGCCGCGGATATCGAGGCTCCGGCGGACGTGGAGATAGTCAATCCCGACCTGCATATCGTTACCTTGACCGATAAGAAATCGGAGCTCAATGCCGAGATATTCGTCCGGCGCGGCCGGGGCTACGAGCCCGTCGAGGACCGCGATGAGGAGAAACAGGAGATCGGCATGATCGCCGTGGACGCGTCGTTCTCGCCTATCCGCGAGGTCGGTTTCCGGGTAGAGAACGCCCGAGTCGGCGACATCACGAATTATGACAAGCTGATCATGGACATCGAGACCGACGGTACCATCTCGCCTCAGGAGGCGGTCGACCAGTCGGCCAAGACCATCCTGGACCATTTCGGCCTGTTGCTGGACAGGGACGCCTTGGGCGCTGAGGCTGCTGAGGCGGAAGCGGAAGAGGCGGTTATTGAGGGGTCGGAGGAAGAGGCTGTAGAGGAGGAAGCGGCGACCGAAGAGGAACCGGAGGAAGAGGCTGAAGAGCCTGAGGCGGAGGAGGAGCCTGAGGAGGCACCCAAGAAGAAGACGGCCAAACGTAAGACCAAGAAGGCCAAATAATAACGGGATGGGGGACCCCAGTCGATTATGCGGCACAGGAAATCAGGAAAAACATTGGACAGGAAGAAGGGGCCACGCGAGGCGCTGTTGCGCAGCCTGGCCACGAGCGTCATCCTCTATGAGAAGGTGCAGACCACTAAGGCCAAGGCCAAGGCGGTCCGGCCGCTCGTGGAACGTCTGATCACTGCCGGCAAGACCGGTACGGTGACCGCCCGGCGTCGGGTGGCCCGGGTGGTCTATGGCGATAATGCTACGAAGAAGGTCTTGGAGGAGCTCTCGCCGCGTTATAAGGACAGGAAGGGCGGCTATCTCAGGATCACTCCTCTGGGACACCGGCAGGGTGACGGGGCGGAGATGGTCCAGATCGAATTCGTTTGACGACGCTTATGGCTACGAAAGATATCGAAAGGAAAAAGGTGGAGCTCGACGCCGACGGTCGGAGTATCGGACGGTTGGCCGCCGAGATCTCCCGGATCCTGCAGGGCAAGCATAAGCCGGCCTATGAACCGCACCGCGACCATGGGGATTTCGTCGATGTCCGGAATGCCGCCAAGGTCAAGATCCTCGGCAATCGGCTCACCGGCAAGGTCTATTACCGCTATAGCGGTTATCCGGGAGGCATCAAGAGCACTAATCTCCAGAAACTGATGGAGAAGGATCCTTCTGAGGCGATTCGTCGGGCGGTCCGGAACATGCTGCCCAAGAACCGTCTGCGCAACGGGAGGATGAAGAGACTCACGGTCCACAACGACTAATTTCGATTATGGCTACGACCAAGAAACCCAAGAAGACCGCCAAGAAACCGGCCAAGAAGACCGCGCCGGCCAAGAAAGCGGCGCCCGTCAAGAAGACCGCCAAGAAACCGGCCAAGAAGACCGCGCCGGCCAAGAAAGCGGCGCCCGTCAAGAAGACCGCGCCACCCGAGAAGGTCGAGTCCGCCACCAAGGTCGCCGCGCCGGCCGCCGGCGGTTACGTCTATACTGTCGGTCGACGCAAGCGGGCCGTGGCCCAGGTACGCTTCTGGGATTCCGGTAAGGGTGAGATCAAGGTCAACGGTCGGGACTACCTCCGGTATTTTCCGGTCTTCGAGCTGCATGACGCCTTACTGACGCCCCTCCGGGCGGTCGGTAAGGACGGCAAGATCACCATCGAGATCAAGACCGTCGGCGGCGGTCTCCGGGGACAGGCCGAAGCGGCCAGGTTGGGGATAGCCCGGGCCCTCATCGCCCTGGATCCCGATTTCCGTAAGTCACTCAAGAAGCTCGGACTGCTCAAGCGGGACGCCCGCAAGAAGGAACGCAAGAAGCCAGGACTCAAGAAGGCGCGACGGGCACCGCAGTGGAAGAAGCGCTGATTCCCGTTACCGACCTCAGGACAGGACCGCCCCACGACCGTGGGGCGTTTTTGCGTCCGTTTAGGCGAAATACGGCTGTCATCCGGTATCGTCGGACGGTTGTCATTGCGCCTGAAAAAGCGTACACTTCCCACGTATGTCTGCACGGGGAAGAGTAGTCAAGAACACGGCCTATCTGGTATCCGCCTTCGTCGGCCAGAAGGTGCTGTCGTTCATCTATTTCACGGTCATCGCCCGCACCGTGGGTGTCGAGGGGGCGGGTCGCTATTTCGTCGCCGTCTCCTTCACTACCCTGTTTTCGGTATTCGTCGATTTGGGTCTGGCCAACGTGCTGGTCCGGGAGGTCGCCAAGTTCCCGGACAAGGCCCGACAGCTGCCGGAGGAGACCGTCCTGATGATCTCCGTCGCTTCGGTGGTGATGGTGCTCGATTCGCTGCACCTCATCATCTATGCGGTGATGCGAGGCTTCCAGAACCTGCGCTATGAGGCGATCGGCGTAGTCAGCGGACAGGCGGCCACCATCATCGTCGGCAGCATCTTCCTGTTCCTGCGCCTGCCGCTGCCTTTCCTGGTGGGAGCCCTCCTGTGCGGCAGCACCTGGAACGTCATTTGGGCCTGGTTCTCCATGGTGCGGCATTTCGGCGTGATCCCGTCGGTCCGGTACGACCGGACGGTGATCAGGTTCTTCTGGAGGGTGACCGTGCCGTTCGCCCTGGCCGGCATCTTTTCCCGGGTGTATTCCTATATCGATTCGATCATGATATCCAAGCTGATCTCCGAGGCCGCGGTCGGCCTGTACAGCGTGGCCTATAAGATCGCCTTCGCCTTCCAGTTCATACCGATGGCTTTCGCGGCGGCGATCTATCCGGCGATGAGCGAGTATTTCGTCTCTGACCGGAGGAAACTGCGCCTCGTCTTCACTGCGGCTCAGATCTACCTGCTGCTCATCGTGGTACCGTTGGCTTTCGGGATCGCCGTTCTGGCCGAGCCGTTCGTGGTGATGATCTACGGTGATGCCTTCCGTGGTTCGGTGCTGCCCCTGCAGATCCTGATATTCTCGCTGGTCTTCGCCTTCCTCTATTGGCCGTCCGGGTCGCTGCTCAATGCCTGTGACCGTCAGGTCAAGAACACTACGGTCATGGGCGTGACCATGCTGGCCAACGTCCTGCTCAATGCCGTCCTGATACCCCGACTGTCCGTCGTCGGTGCCGCCATCGCCGCGCTCCTGGGTAATTTCATCCTGTGGTCCGGTGCCCTGATTTTCGCCACCCGCGTCGCTCCGCCGGACATCGGTAAGCTGCTGCGCGCCTCCTCTAAGATAACCCTGTCGGCCGGCGTCATGGGCCTGACCCTGTACCTGTTACGGCCCCACCTCCACGCCCTGTTACTGGTGCCGCTGGGCGTGCTCCTCTATGTGGCGCTGGTGCTGTCCACGCGCGGCGTGACCGTCTCGGAGCTTCGGGGGATCGCCTCGATCTTCCTGCGCCGCGGTAAGGGAGTAAGCGACATAGTCTCATGAGGTCCGTCCTGCTCGTCACTCTCGAATACCCACCGCAGATCGGCGGCATCGCCGAGTACTTGAGCTGTGTCACCGAGGCCCTCGGCCCCGATCGGATACACATTCTGGCGCCAGAAGTCCCTGAGGCCCATGATACCGACATGGCCGCCGGCGCCCCCATCTACCGCCGACGCCTGTCGTCGCGTTTCCTGCGTCCCCGCTGGCTGCCGGCGGTCTACTGGACCTGGTGGCTGTGCCGGAAGGAGCGGCCTCAGGCGCTGGTGATCAGTCATGTCTTGCCGATGGGCCACGTTGCTTGGCTGATGAGGCGCTTCCTGGGGATCCCGTATGTCGTCATCCTGCATGGTATGGATATCGCCTCGGCTGTCGCCGCCCAGGGCCGGAAGCGGCGCGAGACCGGGCGGATATTGTCCGCCGCCGCACTCGTCGTCGCTAACAGCGGCTATACCGCGCAGTGGGTGCGGTCTCTGGGGATCGGTGAGGACCGCATCGCTGTCGTCAAGCCGGCACCCAGCCTGCTGCTGCCGCAGCAGGTGGCTGAGGGCGACGCTGACTCGTTCCGTGACCGGCACGGACTGGGCGGCCGTTTCATGCTCCTGTTCGTCGGGCGGCTGGTCCGTCGCAAGGGGGCGGATATCATCATCCGGGTCCTGCCTGTCCTGAAGGATCGCGGCATCGATGCCGGATTGGTCGTGGTCGGGGACGGGCCGGAGCGGCCGGCGCTTGAGGCTTTGGCTGAGGAGCTCGGCGTCAGTGACCGCGTATCGTTCCCCGGCCCGCTTCAGGGACGCGACCTGGCCGCGGCCTATGCGGCCGCCGACGTGTTCGTCATGACGCCGCAGAGCCGCGGTCCTGACGTGGAAGGGTTCGGCATAGTCTATCTGGAGGCCAACCTGTTCGGTAAACCGGTCATCGGCTCGCGTTCGGGCGGCGTGCCTGATGCGGTCCGGGACGGCGAGACCGGACTGTTGGTCGAGGCCGGTCGCCCTGAAGATTTGGCTGAAGCGGTCGGGCGTCTGCATCGCGACCCCGGACTCCGGGAGCGTCTCGGGAGCCGCGGCCAGCGGCGGGTCCGGGCGGAATTCGGCGACAACCGTCAGGCTAAGAGGTTCGTCGCCGTCCTTGATTCGATAATCGGACACCGAGATGACTGCTGACCGGATCATCGACAACCGGGACCGGGACAGGATGCCGGCCGTCAGCATCATTATTCCGACCTATCAGCACGCCGACTCCCTGGCCCGGTGCCTTCCTTCGATTTTCGACCAGACCTACCGCGATTTCGAGGTGATCGTGGTCAATGACGGCTCTACTGACCACACCCCACAGGTCCTCGGACCTTTCGCCGATCGCATCATGATCATCCATCAGGCCAACCATGGCCGGAACCCGGCCCGGAACCGGGGGTTCCGGGAGGCCCGGGGTCGGTATCTGCTCTTCTGCGATGCTGATATCGTGATGCGCCCGGATTTCCTGGAGAAGATGGTCGCCGCCCTCGAGACCAACCCCGGGGCCTCATACGCTTACGCCTCCTTTAAGTTCGGCTGGAAGACCTTCCGGCTTTGGCCTTTCGATGCCGCCAAGCTGCGGAAGATGAATTACATCCATACCACTTCACTCATCCGTCGTGAGCATTTTCCGGGTTTCGACGAGTCGATCAAGCGCCTGCAGGATTGGGATCTCTGGTTGACTATGCTCGGACAGGGCCAGGTCGGCGTCTGGATTCCCGAGGTCCTGAGTCGGGCCATCCCGCACAGGGGCGGGCTGAGCACCTGGGTGCCCGGGATATTCTACCGCATCCCCTGGAGGCTGTTCGGGATCCGGATACGGACCGTGGAGCAGTTCCTGGAGGCGGAGCGGATAGTCAAGGCGAAGCACGGTCTCGACTGAACGCCCTATGGACGTCAGCGTCATCATCGTCAGTTGGAACGTCAAGGACCTCCTGCGCCGCTGCCTGAGGTCCGTCTTGGAACGGACCAGGGGCGTGGATTTCGATATTTGGGTGGTCGATAACGGCTCCGAAGACGGCAGCGCGGCGATGGTCCGTGACGAGTTCCCGCAAGTGAAGCTTCTGGCCGGCCGGGAGAACCGAGGTTTCGCCGCGGCCAACAACGCGGCCATCCGCGAGTCCCAGGGCGAGTTCGTGCTGCTCCTGAATCCGGATACGGAACTGCGGGAGGATGCCATAACCGGACTGGTCACCTATCTGCGCCGTCATCCGCAGGCCTCAGTCGTCGGACCGCGCTTGGCCTATCCCGACGGCTCCTGGCAGCGTTCGGTCCGGCGCTTCCCGAGCCTGCTCTCGCAGGTCCTGATCATGCTCAAGCTGCACCATCTCTGGCCCGGCCTGAAGACCCTACGCCGCTATTTCGCCGAGGATATCGACGGGGCGGTCGAGGCCGAGGTTGACCAGGTGATGGGCGCCGCCCTGATGGTGCGGCGGGAGGCACTGGAGCGTCTCGGGGGCCTCGACGAGGATTTCTTCATCTGGTTCGAAGAGGTCGATCTTTGCCGGCGGGTCCAGGCCGACGGCGGCCAGGTGCGGTATTTTCCGGGCGTCACCGTCGTCCATCACGGCGGTGAGAGTTTCGCCCAAGTCTTCGGTCCGGACCGGCAGGCCATGTTCAACCGCAGCCTGCGCCTCTATTTCCGCAAGCATCACGGTCCCTTCGCCCGGTCCGTCCTGACTGCTCTGCACCCCTTATCGATGGCCTTGTCCTGGCTGGTGGCGGCGGTCCGGCCCCGCGGTCGCCAGCGGCGACCCGCTTCCCGGTCCGCCGGGAGGGCCCAGACCTTTCGGACGGCCCTGCTGCTGCTGGTGCTGTTCGAGGTATTCTCCCTGTGGGGATTCATCTACCCGCCGTTCGCCGCGGCCGGCTTCCTTATCGTCATCGCCCTGACAGTGGTCCTGGCCGTACTCAGCCTCGAACTGGCCGCTCTGGTGCTGTTCGCGGAGCTGTTCATCGGTTCCCAGGGGGGTTATCTGCTGTCGATCGGCGCGGGCGAGGGTCTCGATCTGTCGCTGCGCATCGGCCTGTTCATCGTGGTTTTCGGTGCCTGGGCCGCCCGGACCGTGGCCGGACTGGTCTCGCGGGACC
>LJNP01000024.1 GCA_001303185.1 Parcubacteria bacterium SG8_24 | reverse complement strand
GCGGATCATGACGCGGAAGCCGTCCTTCTTGGCCTCCTCGATCCAGTGACGCGCTTTGAGCCCGCCGCCGAAGACGATGCAACCGACCTGCTTCATGACACCAGGACTGAACAGGAGCTCCATCGGACCCCTCCTTGTCTTGAAAGAACAGGCGCTCACGACTCGCTCGAGAGGACCAGTCAGGCTGATCGGCTCGAGTGAGCGGGCAAGCGAACGCTTGCCCGGCGTAGGAACGGTGTCCGGTATTCGGTCTCTTATTCCCGGACGCCCCCTTGCTTAACGGCTATCTCCGGGAGCTCACCGCTCCCGGCCGTCCGTCCGGTGGTCTGACGGGGGTCCCACCGATGGCGGGGCAGCGGTCAGGTCGAGCTCTTCGCCTTCTTCTCCTTGGCCTTTCGCTTGGCGGCGTCCAGCTTGGAGAGACGGCTGAGGCCTTGCCTGACGAACCGGCCGTTGCGACCGCGCGGCGGCAGCACCTGGACCCGCTGGTCCCCGTCGGCCCTGGTCCGCATGACGAACCGGCCGGCGAAGGCCTTGATCTTCAGGTCTTCCGCTTTGCGGCGCCGTTCGGCCTGCTCCGCGAACTCGACGCTCGACAGGTACCGGTACACCCTTACGCCTTCCTGGCGCAGGAGGTGTCCGTGGTGCCCGCAGAGCGCGAACCGCGCGAAGTCGTCGACCTCGACGCGCTGCCCGCCGTTCGCCCGGCGCAGGGCCTTGATCTCGGGAAGCCAGGCTTCCTCGGGCCGCAGGCTCTTCTGGCACTCCGGGAACGAACAGGGGATACGGTTGTCGCCCATGCACTCCTCCTCCGGCCTGCGGCCAGGGCTGTGTTTAAGGAACGGATCTCCATCGGGGGCGCCGACGGTCCGGCGGCTCCGATGGAGGCACGAGCGGGAGCTCATGCCAGAGAGAAAGCGGGAGACCCAGGACATCCATTGCCCTCCCCTGATCGGTTCTCGCGCCCCTGATCGCTCAGGGACGCTTCAGTCCGGCCGGGCCACGAGTTCCCGACAACCGATCTTTTACCTGTCCGTTCGCCTGCCGGCCCGATGGACTTCGGTCGCGTTTCGGCCCGGAGAGGGGCTTCCTCGCTCTCACCACACCCGTTCTGCGGCATATGTCAGTGGTCGGCCAAGCTCCGTTACCGGAGCCCCATCGACATGTGTCGCACCCGGAGAGGCGTGTTGGTAGCACGCCTTCCGGGACTGGAACCCCCCGTGAAGGAGAGTGAGGCACTTCCGGGCGTAACGGGCCATTCCTTTCACCAAAGTGGTTCATCACTTACGTGATGTCTTCGGGACAGAGGCGAATGACTTGGGGGACGCTGTCCCCGACCTCTGCATGGCGACCGGCGGCAACCGGGCGCCATCTGACTTCCTGAGCTTCCCTTGCCGGGGTCACCCAGGACCTGCCTCCTCCAGTCACCCGGAGGACACAGGTGGCGTATGAATGGGCGGATTCCCATCCGGCGGGTAACCACCCCGCCGTTTAGCCCCGTTGCCGGGATTATCTTCGTCCGCCGGAGCGGACGAGCCGTGCCAAGCGGCTCAGCGACCGGCGATGCTCTCCCATCGTGATTCCGGCCAGCATATCTTGGACTTGTAAGGGACTGAGATCCCCCATCGGAAGCGCCGATATTTCAGCGGCTCTGATGAAGGGCGCAGCGGGCGAGAGGAGTCGGTCGCTGCGCCGAAAGGGTGTCCATACGAGCTGTACAGGGTATATCGTGTTGCGGGCTTACGCCCAACCGATTCATGAATCCCCTCACATGAGACAGGGCGTGCAGCGCGCCCGCACCTAATCGGTGCGATCGCTCATCCGCCTCGGCGGAGCCGGGAAAGATCCGATGTCTCTGGATCCGTCCCGTCGGCTCATTCAGGTTTCGGCCCGGAGCCTTGGGCACTTCTTTTTACCCTTCGGAGACACCCGGCCTACGCCGACTGATGGGTGCCTCAGGAGGAAGCGTGGTTTCTGCACCAGCCTCGCGCCCCCCTTCAGGCGTTCGGAACGGGGATTCCGCACGTCTGAGGGGAGGCGGAGGTCATCGCAGGGAAGGGGAGGAGGATCGGTAGCGGTCATCGCAGCGGGGCGGTTCCCTATAGATATGCGGGAATATGATTTCTGCCCCGGCGTGACCGGACCTATCCCGAGCGTCCCCTTTTCCTGCGCCCCCTCTTTGTTTTCCCGTATGTAAAGTGCGCTGCTGCGCCGGTCCGACTTTCGTCGTTTGTTCATCGGACATGCGACAATAGCATATCTTCTTTTTTTTGTCAAGTGTCAAATAGACAATAACTTAAAATATCTCCAATTTTTACCTAATTCAAAGTAAAAATATAGTCTAATAATGTCAAAATAATGATAGAAAATAAGTGATTCACCGCTTGAAGACCGGGTGATTTCAGAGACCGTCCATCGACCGCTTGACAATCTGCGGACGTTCTGGTAAAGTCTTCCGTCAGAGTTCATTGAATGTGCGCACCAACTGCGATTGGAGGATGAGATGGATCAGCCGGTGCAACAGGAAAATCAGGAAAAGAAGAGGTCAGACAGTCCAGCGAGACTCGGATGTCGGTGTCTCAGGGTGACCGCCAGGGTCCTCCTGCGGCAGTACTTCGTCTGTCCGGACGGCACGATCGTCTGGTCCCGCGAAGCCTACATCCAGGCCATCAACGGCGGCCGCTAGACCGAAGACCACCTCCTTCCTGATAAGGCGCAGGCGCCGCGCTTACGCCTTCCCTCACAGCCACCGACGTCCGTCGGCGGCTGTGAGGGATCCCGAAGCTCTTTCCAAGAGTCGGGGGTAATCGCTACCCCACAACCAGGAGGTAATGGTCATGGGAGGTGGCTGAAGACGAACCTTCTTCTGGTGAAGAAGAAAACCTCGTACTAACTACCCGCGGATCACCTTGAAGGGTGAGTCAGGAGTGAGACATGAAAGTGACAGGTCTCAGAGATCAGGCATGCGGCATCAGGCCGCTACGCAAGGTCTGACCCAACCCTTTCAAGGAGGTGATTCATGGAGGGCGGTTGAGCGGGGAGGGGCACCCGACGTTCGGGGTGCCCTTTTCTCTTATCCGAAAACGCGGCCGATAAGCCGCGTTTGTACCCTGGTCTGTGGGCAGGCTGGCTCATTCCCTGTCTTCCGACGATCCTTTGAAGGCCATCTTGAACAGGATGCGGACGGCCTTGGCGATCGGTCCGCTCTCGATCATGATCGAATGCATCTTACCCTTGAAGGTCACCATGATCACCTTATTGCCGTAGATACCGATGTTCGATTCGAATCCGGCATGACGGGACGGCAGGAAGCGTCGGTGGACGTCGACAGCGGTCCTGGTCGGCTTTCCGGAGTAGATGCCGCGGACTTTGCGACCCGCCTTCTGTAGCGCCTGCCTCATGGAGGCCAGGTCCTCCGGGCTCAAGACCTTGTACATCGCGTCCAGATCGGTTATCTCGTACGACTCCTTCTCACGGGAGGAGCGGATGTCATCGATGATCGTCTTCATCCCCTCCTTGCCCTCGAAGACCTTGACGACCGGCCTCTCTCCGCCGGTACGCATCTCGAGTTCCGGCACCAGGCGCTCCAGATCCCGGACCCGTTCGTGCATCTCGGCATCTTTGCGCCGGGCGTAGGCCAGGAGCTTGTCAGGCGGTTCGGCGGCGAACATCTTACGTTTACCCTCGAGCGAACTGGACATGAGTCCGCGTTTGGAGAGGGTCTCGATCGCCGTATAGACGGCCTGTCGCGACAGTCCGGTCAGCTTGGCCAGTTCGATCGCCGTGTCCGGGCCGTTCTCCAGGGCCGCCAGATAGGTGTCGATCTCGCTGTCTAGGAGGCCGAGGGACTGCAGGATGGGTTTGACATCTTTCATATCAGGGAGGCTATTGGTTCCATGATACCACATCTCGCGTGGGCCGCGCCGATATTGACATCAGGCATGAATCGTGCCAAGATGATCCTTCATCGGTCATCGAGGAGGTCGTCCATGAAGTCGGACCAGGACAGGGAGTTCCGTCTGCCGCCCGAGGCCAGGAGATTCGTCGACCGATGCCGCGCGCGCGGACTCGACGTCAGGGTCTCGGATGACGGTAGGCGCATCGAGCTCTTCTCCTCGGCAACCGGGCGAAAATTGTGGGGCATTTCCGCCTCCATGTTCCCGATACTCGGCCCGCGCTAGCGCGGGCCTTTTTTGGTATTGAGGTAGCGGGATATCTTGGGCCAGACGACGATGGTGGACTTCTCCAGTGCCCGCAGCATCTCCAAGGCCCTCTCTTCCAGGGACGGGTCCTGGTCGATCAGACGCTCGATCGACACCAGCAGAAAATCGGTCTTGGTATCCTTGTCCTGACTCAGGGGGTGTCTCGTGAACCCTATTTCGGCCTCATCCGGGGAGATCGCCTCCTTGGAAAGGATCGTCTTGAGCCAGGACTCGTACTTCTCCAACCGAGGGTCTGGCCTCTTGTCCAGGGATTTCTCCAGGGCGGCACGTTTACTCGCCACCTCCCCGACCTGCTCACGGTCCGCCCCCTCCGACCGTCGGCGCTTCCGTTCAGCCGGCGGCACAGCCAACCTTTCCAGATCGTGCAGGGGGGCCCGAGGATCCAGATAGTTATACCCTTCGGTATCGGCCACCTTGAAGTATCGGTCCTGGATGTCCTCTTCGTTGAGCCCCGGTTCGATCTCTACCGCCTTTTCGAAATCGATGATGAACCCCTGAGGATGTCCCTGGGGCCCCTTGTCCGGGCCTCCCACCAGCCCCCCTGAGATCATGAAATTCCGGCGATGTCCGTCCCGGATGGTGAAGCCCTGTCGGTGGAACAGGTCGATGGTGTTTTTGAACTGCCGGACGATCGTCGGGTCTATCTGGACGTCGGTACGGTTCTCCAGGAAGCTGATCAGTTTTTCGTGGTTGCCGCTGAGCACCTTGGTCTCTTCGTACTGTCGGGCCCCCTCATCCCGGGCCTTGCCACCGGGCCGCTCGAAGCCCAGGGCCAGGGAAGCCTCCAGATGCAGGTCATCGACGGACATCGTATCCACTTGCTCGGCCAGGTGGCGCGTCTTCGGGTGATGCCGGACGACCTCGGCATAGAACGCGGTCGCCAGGTCCTTACCGGGGACGAAGTCCATGATGAGCACCTCGATCCTCTTGGTCGACCTGAAGTCCCGACTGACCCGCCTGATTGCTGCCAGCGTCTCCTCATCGGCCTCGATGTCCTGGAAGTGGATCGGTTTGGGCACCTGGGCGTATTCCGGATCGTCCTTTTTGGCGGCGGCTATCTCATAGGCCCGTTGCTGCATCTCGAATTCCCGGGCACCCTTCCCCGGATAGTAGACTTTCAGTATCTTGAGCGCTCCGCCCTCACCCAGCTCGATACCGAGCTCTCGGGCCCGTTCGACGAATTCTACAGGCATCTCCTCCGACCCTATCTGGTAAATCACGCCGTTGTTGCCCTCATTTACCTTCTCCGCGTGTTCAAGGATCATCTCCTCGATCAGGGCCTCGCGGAGGCGCTCGATCTCTTCCCGTTCCTCCGGGGTCCGTTCCTTTTCGGCGACGGCCTCCGTTGTAGCATCGTCTGTCTGTGGCTGCGGAGGGGGGGTATCCCCCGGCGATTTATCTTGGGGCGGAATACCTCCGCCAAACTCTCTGACCATAAGCTTATATCTTGAGTCGATGTATCCATGATATGTCCCGGAGGACGCAACGTAAAGCCGTGCAGATGGTTGACCGCCCCGCCTCAAACTGATAATTTTGCCCCTATATGGGCCCGTAGCTCAGCCGGTAGAGCGCCGCCTTTGCAAGGCGGAGGCAGCGAGTTCGAGTCTCGCCGGGTCCACCAACGATTCGCGTCATCATTCGGGGGAGTATCGAAAACCGTCCGGTCTGCCGGACGGTTTTGGTATTGCCGATCAGGCCATGATTCAGGTCTTGCCGGGTTTGCCGCGGCGCGCCTCCTTGGGCCCGGCGACGACATCACCGGGCCAGTCGGTGGGCTGGCCCTCATCGGCCAGCTTCTGGTCAGTGCCGAAAATCGCCGCTTCGCTCCAGGAGCGGTCCGGGCCGTACTTGAAACCGATGATGCGGCACAGGCCGGCTTCGCCGTATTTCCGGGCGATTTCCGGCCCTACGGTGCCGGAGATCAGCAGGCTCAGGTAGTAGTCGTCATTGTCCCGGAAATGGTCGTCCAGTTCCTTGAGCATCGTCCGGTTGTAGAGCACCCCCCAGACCCCGTGGTATTCGTTGGGCTCGCACATCTCGAAGATGATGGCGTCCTCCGGCGACCGGTCGACACAGTCGGGACAGTAGAGTTGGGTCACCGTATCCACTCCGAAATCGGACCGGAAAACCAGTTCACGCTTCTTGCAGTAGCAGGTCTCATTGTGGGTCATAACAGGAGATGGCTGGCCGGTCGGCATCCGGCGCGCCCGGTATCAGTATAGCCCGCCCGGCGTCTTTTCTGAAGTGCCGGGTCCTAGCCCGGCCCCGCCTCAATAATCCTCGCCCTTGGTCAGGCGCGCCTTCGGAGTTCCCGGGGTGCGGAAGAGGTGGGCGGAGGATATGTTGGATCTGGATCTCAGGTAGAGGTGGAGTCCGACCAGGGTCAGGATGATCGCGCCGACAGCCAGGCTGAGATACTTGTAGACTCTGACCAGGTTCAGCGTGCCGACGCTGAGCATCTGTCCGTCCGGCCCGTAGAGCAGCAGGTCCGATCCGGAGAGCTTCAGCCCTACGGCCACCAGTCCGGCCACGGCGCTCACCAGGAAGATCGCCTGTTGGACGTTGATTTCCCTCTGCAGCTTCTCCTGATAGATCAGTCCGATGATCTGCGTCGTCGAATCGAGATATTCGTCGAGCATCTCCCACAGCTGCATCATGTAACCGGTGGCCCCGGCCAGCTTCTCGTACCGGTAGGCCTCAAGCGCCCTCATCTCCTTCTCCAGCCCCAGTCCGTCGATCTGCTTCCGCCGCTCGTCGAGCCGCGTCAGCATCTGGTTGATACGTGAACGGATGGCGGCCAGGTTCCTCTTGAGTCCCATCAGCCGGCTGCGCAGTTGCGGCAGCTCCTTGGATGGGATGGTCCCGCGTTCCTGTATTTTCGATATCTCGGTCCAGAGTACGCGATGCAGTTCCAGGTAATGCTGCAGCTTGTGTTCGTATTCGCGGGCCAGGATCAGGGAGTCGACCAGCCTCTGGGTTACGGCATCTTCCGGCCCGTCGACCACGATCAGGTTATCCGAGAAATAGACGGTCCGGTTGCCGTGCCGGGCGACGAAATGCACCTCTTCGCGGTTGCGGTCCATCAGCTCCCGGACCCCCTCGTATTTGGCGCCTTCCGTGACGATGACCACCGGGCGGCTATACTCGTGCATCTTGGGATAGGCGGCCAGGGGGGCGCCGATGCTGTAGAGCGTCGACAATACCGGATTGAGGAAGTCCTTCTGCATCTCCCTGACGGCGCGCAGGTCCTTCTCGGGATCGGGGGACTCCCGGGCTATCGTCAGCAGGCCGTCCTCATGGAAGGTGACGTCATATTCGCGGCTCCGCATCATGACGCGGTCGAACCGTCCGCCCACGTATTTGACGCCCTTGGGGGAGAGTTTCTTGTGCAGGCTCCTCAGCTTGCCGTGATCTATCGGCAGGTGGGAGGTGCCTTCGCGCAGGAAGATGAAGTACTCCTTGAGGTGGAGTTTGGTGCGCGGGAACCAGCTTCCCGTGACTATCTTTCGTATCTCCATGGCTTTAGGGGTATGCGTTTTATCTTGGCCGGGCCGGGATAGGTACGGAGCAGGCCGCGTTTGGCCCCGGTCTCCTGGACCACGCCGGTGGCGTTCCAGGTGCCGACGGCGAGCGCGTAGGGCAGCTCGTCCCGCCTGAGCAGGCCGGCGACCATCCCGGATCCGAAGGCGTCGCCGGCGCCCGTCACGTTGACTCGGGGCACGTCGACTATGCCGCTGCGCCAGGCACCTTCCGGTCCCGACGCGTAAGCCCCTTTCCTTCCGTCCGTCACCACCAGATAGCGTCTCGGCAGCCCGTTCAGTACGCGGAATATCTTCTTGATGTCGGTGGCGTCCACACCGGTCAGGTCGGCCGCTTCCTCGCGGTTCAGGTTGAACACGTCGACCTGACGGATGAGCGGGCCCAGACGCTTCAGTCCCTTCCGGATCTCTTTGGATCCGGGATTCCAAGCCACGCGGGCGCCGATCCCGGCGGCATGATCCAGCAGGCGCCGGACGAGTTTAAGGTCGCCGCCCAGGGAGGTGAGGTAGAACCAGCGGGTCTTGGCCCGTGACCAGGGGAGACGTCTCATGCTGATGTCGTCGGAGACCCCCCGGTGCACCAGCACGATCCTTTCGCCGGAGCCGGTCAGGATGATCACCGAATAGGCCGTCATCTTCTTGGGGTATCTCTGGACGAAGGCATCCGATACGCCGTTTTCCTTGAGTGCCGACATTATGTCGCGCGCGCTGGCATCGTCGCCGATCGCCGTGACGGTCGCCGTGCGGTGGCCGAGCCGGCCGAAAGTGGCCGCCGCATTGGTGCCGCCGCCGCCCGTCTCCAGGGCGATCTCCTCGATTTCGATCTTGGCGCCCAATGGAAAGCAGCATTCCAGCCCGGCCGGACCGTCCTTGTGGGCGTCGAAAGCCCGGCTTCTCATGAAGACGTCGCGGGTGGCCGAACCGACAGTGATGACATCGTATGTTCTCATATTCGTTTCCCTTCAGGTCCCCGGTCGGATCAGCGGGCCTGGTTGCGGCTGCCGAACAGCCGCATCTTCTTCCGGACCACGTCTTTCATCAGTCTCTTCGACGGGGTCATCAGCTTACGGGGATCGATCGTCCCGGTCTCTTCCATCAGCGCACGGCGGAGTCCGGCAGTGAAAGCCAGGCGCAGGTCGGAGTCGATGTTGATCTTGCGGATACCGCGACGGATAGCCTGTCGGATGGCGTCGTCCGGGATGCCTATGGCCTTCCGGAGCCGGTCGCAATCGCCGACACGGCGGCAGTTCCGGCGGACCAGTTTGACCGTCTCCGGATCGATGCCGGAGGCACCGTGCAGTACCAGGGGGACACGCACCAGGGAATCGATCCTCTTGAGGCGGTCCAGGTCGAGACGGGGCCGGCCCCGTGACTTGTTGGGTCCATGGGCCGTACCGATCGATATGGCCAGGGCGTCACAGCGGGTGTCCCTGACGAAACGCCGGGCCTCACCCGGATCGGTGAAGCAGGCTTCCTTCTCGCTGACACTGACCAGGTCCTCGACCCCGCTGATCGCCCCGATCTCCGCCTCTACTGAAACCCCCGCCTTCTTGGCCCAACCGACGACCTTTCGGGTCTGAGCCACGTTCTCGGCGTAGGGCAGGGTCGAAGCGTCGATCATTACCGAGGTGTAGCCGGATCGGACGGCCTGTCTGATGATCTTGAGGTCCTTCCCGTGGTCAAGATGCAGGGCCACCGGGACCGGTGAGGCGGCGGCCGTCCGCATCATCGCCAGCAGGTAATCCATCCCGGCGTAGCCGACGGCCCCTTCGCTGGTCTGGATGATCACCGGAGAGCGTTCTTCCGTTGCCGTCTCGATGATGCTCTGCAGTATCTCCAGGTTATTGATGTTGAAGGCACCGACGGCATAACCGTGACGGTCGGCGTGGGCGAGTATCCGCTTCAGTGTGTACAGCATAATGTTCCGCTGTCCGGGTCGTTAGGTCAGGCTTTCCTTTTCAGGGCGCGCCGGACGGCCTGATTGACGTGTCTGACGCCCAGCCCGAAGCGTTCGATCAGCTCGTCGGACCGGCCCGATTCGCCGAACCGGTCATCGATACCGACGGATTCGATCGGTACGGGATAGTGCCGGGACAGCGCCTCCGCCACGACTGATCCCAGTCCGCCCATCAGCTGATGTTCCTCAGCCGTGACTACGGCGCCGCATCGCTTGGCGGCGGCGATGACAGCCTTCTCGTCGAGCGGTTTGACGGTATGGATATTGAGCACCGTGCAGTCGATACCCTCTTTCTTGAGTTCCTCGGCCGCCAGGAGCGCTTGGTGGACCATCATCCCGCAGGCCATGATCGCCACATCGTCACCGCGGCGGAACGGCTGGGCCCGGCCGATCCGGAACGGGGTCCGGGAGGTGGTGAAGACCGGCCTCTTGGGCCGCCCGAAGCGCAGGTAGACCGGGCCTTTGAGCCGGGCCACGGCGGGTACGGCCAGCCGGGTCTGTTCAGCGTCGCACGGTACGACCACGGTCATGTTCGGCAGGCAGCGCATGATGGCGATGTCCTCGGTCGCCTGGTGGGTCGCCCCGTCCGGACCGACCGTGATTCCGGCGTGGGCGCCGGCGATCTTGACGTTGGCCTGGTTCAGGCAGATGTTGGTGCGGACCTGTTCCCAGGAACGACCCGGACAGAACACGGCAAAGGAGGCGATGAAGGGCACCTTACCGGCCAAAGCCAGCCCGGCGCCCAGCGCAGTGATCAGCTGTTCATGTACCCCGGCCTGGACGAACCTTTCCGGGAAACGCCGTTTGAATCCGGTGAGCCGGGTCGATTCGGTCAGGTCGGCGCAGACGGCGACGATCCGCTTGTCCTTGGCGGCGGCCGATACCAGGCCTTCTCCGAAGCCGTCCCGGGAGGCCTTGGAGGCCAGTCTCCGGGGGTCGGTCAGTCCTTTGGCGAGGTACATCTTGGGTCCAGACATAGGTCGTCAGTCTGTCAGTGATCGGCGCGCAGCCCTTTCTCGTAGGCATCGAGCTGGTCCAGCGCCCGTTTGGCCTGTTGGGGATCCGGTGCCCGGCCGTGCCAGCGGTAGTCACCCTCCATGAAATCAACGCCGTGTCCCGGTATGGTGTGGGCGATGATGGCGGTCGGCTGTTCGCTGACGGCTTTGGCCTCATGGATCGCGTCCACGACCTGACGGAGGTCATTGCCGTCCACCTCGATGACGTGCCAGTTGAATATCTCGTATTTCTCCATCAGCGGCTCGAGGGGCATAACGATCTCCGTAGTGCCGTCGATCTGGATGTTGTTCCGGTCGATCACGCAGGTCAGGTTGTCCAGATGCCGGTTGCCGGCGAACATCACCGCTTCCCAGTGCGATCCGGCATCATGCTCGCCGTCCGAGGTCAGGCAGAAGGTGTGCCATCTCTTGCCGTCCATCTTGGCGGCGTAGGCCATCCCGGCGGCCTGGGCCAGTCCGGCGCCGAGCGGCCCGGAAGTGGTCTCGAGACCCGGCAGCCGGGTCCGTTCCGGATGGCCTTGCAGCGGCGAATCCGGCCGGCGCAGCTTGCGGAGCCAGGACTTCGGGAAATAGCCCGCCTCGGCCATCGCCGCATAGCGTGCCGGACAGACATGCCCGTTGGACAGGATAAGACGGTCCCGGTCCGGCCAGTCCGGCCTCTTGGGATTGTGGCGCAGGACGTGGAAATAGAAAGCGGTGAAGATGTCAGCCATCCCCAGGGAACCGGCGGAATGGCCCGAACCGGCCGTGGCGAGCATCTTGATGATCTCCCGGCGGATCCTGACCGCCTTAAGCTCCATCTTCTTGACCTGTTCGTCGTGTATGTGGCCCATACCTGTCGGGATTATACACCTTCAACGCAGGGCGCGCTGGAATTCCTCATAGGCTTCGAGCGGATTCCAGTGGTCGGTCAGCGCGCTGCCCGCCACCAGGATATCGGCTCCGGCTTCAGCCAGGCGGGGGGCGTTCTCGGGGGTGATACCGCCGTCGACCGTGATGGTGACGGTCGGTTCGAGGTCGCGGATCGCCCGCACCTTCTCTACGGCGATCTCCTGGAAAGCCTGACCGCTCCAGCCCGGCGAGACCCCCATGACCAGTACCCGTTTCAGGCGTGGCAGGTCCGGAACGATACGGTTGACCGGGGTCTCGGGATTTATGGCGATGCCGATATGGCCGTCGTCCCGGCCCATGGCCCGGTTGATGAGCAGCTCACGGTGGGTCGCCTCGGCATGGACATAGGCCGATTCGGCTCCGGCAGCGACCCAGAGCGGCGCGGCGTGTTCCGGGTCGGAGACCATCAGGTGCACCTCGAAAGGCAGTCCCCGCAGCAAGGTCACCACCTCACTGATCGGCGACCAGGTGGCGTTTTCGACGAACCTTCCGTCAATGACGTCGATCTGGACCCGTTGACCGAGCGGTCGCACCGCTTCGATCTTCGTCCGGAACTCGTCTTCGGTTTTGGCGAGAATCGCCGGTATCACTTCCACCATATTCCGATCACGGCGCGGTCATGACGCGCCCCGCCGCGCCGTCGGCTTCCGGCCGCGACGTGACGCTAGCCTTCGGCCGCTCCTTTCCGCGCGGTGCAGCTTGTCAATGCGTCTCTTATGACGGACTGCGCCGGAAAAACCCGTCTCCAGCCACAGTTTCACCAACCGTTTGGCCAACCGCTCGTCACCGGTCGCGGTGCGGCCGCCGAGACAGAGGACATTGGCGTCGTTATGCTGTCGCGACATGCGGGCGGTGTAGGTATCGTAGACCAGCGCCGCCCGCACCCCCGGTACCTTGTTGGCGGCGATACATTCGCCGATGCCGCTGCCGCCGAAGACGATGGCCGCTCCCCCCTTTCCGGAACGTGCCGCTCTCCTGGCGGCCGGAATGACGAAATCAGGATAATCGGAGGGCCGGTCATCATCAGTCCCCAGGTCGACGACCTGATATCCGCCTTTCTTGAGGTAGGCCTTTATCGCCTCCTTAAGGCGGAATCCGGCGTGGTCTGAGCCGAGATAGACTGTCTTTTTGGGCTTGGCCATAGGCGGTCCCGCGCGTTCATATATATATTATACCACTTAAGCGGCCCGTCGGCCGCTCTGATGACCTCGGTCCGCCTTGAATCAAATGGCGTTTGGCGGTAAATTGAGGTCATTATGGCCAGATTCGATCTTCCTTCCTTGGAGGAGGGACAACTGAAGTCGTGGGAAGAGAAAGGCGTGCTGCGGCGCGCGCTTGACCGTCAGGACAATCCGGCGGGCGATTTCGTCTTTTTCGAGGGTCCGCCGACTGCCAATGGCAAACCGGGCATCCATCACCTCCTGTCCCGGGCCTTCAAGGACGTCATTCTCCGTTTCCGGTCCATGCAGGGATACCGGATAGACCGGAAGGCCGGTTGGGATACGCATGGCCTGCCGGTGGAGTTGGAGGTGGAAAAACAGCTCGGTTTCACCAAGAAGCAGGATATCGAGGAGTACGGCATCGCCGAGTTCAACGCCAAGTGCCAGGAGAGCGTCTGGAAGTACCTGGATCTCTGGAGGAAAAGCACGAGGCGCGTCGGTTTCTGGATAGATCTGGAGGATCCCTACATCACTTATGACAACGGATACGTCGAGACCCTCTGGTGGATCCTCAAGGAGATAGACCAGAAAGGGTTGCTCTATGAGGGTCATCGGGTGACGCCGCATTGTCCGCGTTGCGTCACCTCCCTGTCATCCCATGAGCTGGCGCAGGGCTATAAGGATACGGAG
This sequence comes from Parcubacteria bacterium SG8_24, assembly GCA_001303185.1. Lineage (GTDB taxonomy): Bacteria > Patescibacteriota > Patescibacteriia > SG8-24 > SG8-24 > SG8-24. The sequence goes on along the minus strand of LJNP01000024.1, from coordinate 830 downwards.
GATCCGTCGGTCTTCGTGAAGCTGGAACTACGGGACGATCCGGGGCGTCATCTGCTCATCTGGACGACTACGCCCTGGACGTTGCCGGCCAACGTGGCTGTCGCCGTCGGTGCCGACATAACCTATGCGGAGGTCAGGCTTCCGGGCGTCGAGGGTACGCTGATCCTGGCCAAGGAGCGCCTGACCGAACTGGGGGAAGAGGCCGAGCTCGTGGCGGAGATGCCCGGCTCCGAACTGGCGGGAACGGGTTACCGGCCGCTTTTCGCCACCTTGCCCCAGGACGATCCGGCGGCCGGAGGGGCTTATCAGGCATATGAGGCGGATTTCGTCTCTACCGAAGAGGGGACCGGAATCGTCCATGTCGCTCCGGCCTACGGTGAGGATGATGCCGAGTTGGGCCGGCGATTCGGCCTGCCGACGCTGCATACGGTCGACGCCACCGGCACGGTCACGGCCGAGGTGCCCGGTCAGGGCAAGTTCTTCAAGGATGCCGACGCGGAGATCAGCGCCGACCTGGAATCCCGGGGTCTCATGTACCGGAGCGGCCGTTACGAACACACCTATCCTTTCTGTTGGCGCTGCGGTACGCCGCTCCTCTATTACGCCAAAGGCACCTGGTATATCAGGATGTCAGAATTGCGTGACCGCCTGCAGGAGAACAACCGCGAGATAAACTGGGTGCCGAGCCATATCCAGGAAGGCCGTTTCGGCGAGTGGCTCCGTGAGGTGAAGGATTGGGCCCTCTCCCGGGAACGTTTCTGGGGGACGCCGCTGCCGGTCTGGTCCTGCGACGGTTGCGGCCTGAACCAGACGCTCGGCGGGCTCGATGA
>LJNP01000023.1 GCA_001303185.1 Parcubacteria bacterium SG8_24 | reverse complement strand
CAGTGCCGAGGTGCCGCGCCTCGAACGCAGGATCTGCCGCCAGGCCAAAAAGAAGCCGACACGCAACGAGGTCAGACGCATGGCGATCACGCCCATCGGCAACATCTCCAGGCATTTGCGGCGTCGACGCTTACTGGTCGCCGCTCCTTTCTTCGGCTTGGACATCTCCTTCGGCTCGTTCATGCCCCCATGATAGCACGAAAAAACCGCCGGTGCTGGCGGTTCCCGTAAGAATTGCGGGTGCGGACGGTCAGTCCTCGTCGTCTTCGGTCTCGATGCCGTTCTCCACGCAGGCCCATTCACGCAAGGCCGCGGCGGCCTCTTTGCGGACCTCCGGTGACCCGTCGTTCCTGAGGCGGTCGGTCAGACAGACGAAACCGATGTCGCCGAAATGACGGGCCGTGCGCATGGCATCGCGACGGACCGCATCGGGCCGCCCGACGTCGAGCATCCCGGCGATCAGTTTCCAGGCCGCCCTCTGCTGCCTTTCTTTCCCCTTGGCCACCAGTACCGGTATGGCCTGCTGCCAGACCCGCGGTCGGTAGGTATGGCTCTCCGCAGCCAGGTCGCAGAGATGCAGCAGGGCGTCGAGGGCCGACTTCCGGCCGAGTGAGCCGAGCGTCTCCACGACATCATCGAGCAGGCCGCCACACTGATCGGCGATCCGGGTACGCCCGTAAGTCGTGATCAGGCGCCGACCGATCTCCAGGAGCAGCCTGACGCCGGCTTCGGGACCGATGGCCGCCGCGACATTGGGCAGCCGGCCGAGATGCACCTGCACGGTAAGCGCCGGATTGCCGTTCTTTACGTCACCGGCCTCGGCATAGACCCGGTCCATCTCGGTCTCGATCACGGCCATCGCCTTTTCCGGTTTCAGACGGTGGCAGTCCGCCACGGCTTCCACGACCTTGGTCATGGTCGCCTCATCGGCATAGCTCAGCTCGAGACAACGGAACAGGTTCTGCACCACCACGGCGTGATCGCCGCCCTGCCCGACGATCGGCGGACCGATGAAGGCCAGCGCCCGGCGGGCTGCCTTTTCGCACTCCACCGCATCCTGGTGATGGAAATGGGTGTCCATGAGAGCGATCCTGGCCAACACGGTGAAGGCCTCGGGCCCGCCGATGAAGGCGAGCCGATCGATGGCCGCTCGCCTCACCTTCCCCGGCATTTCGGGCGCTATCGCTGCCTCGAGATCGTCCAAGGAGGCGTCCGCGGTCGACGCGGCCAGCGCCTCATAGTCATCGCACTCAGCCAAAGCCAACATCTCCAATAATCGTCTGCCGTGACCTTCGGTTATCGTCATCTTCTTACCCCGCTTGGTTATATTGGTTATAAAGGACTCGAGGGCTTGTTATAGCACATCGCATGGGTAAGTCAACTCCTGACCATCGGCGGAAAGCCGACGACCGCCCATGAAAAAACGGCCGCTCCTTGAGCGACCGTCAAGTCCTATTCCGCAACCTCCAAACCGAGCAACTCTTTGGTCATCCGTTCACCGGACGGGTCGAAGTCCTCTCCGGTCCATAGTGAGATGGCCCGGACCGTCCCCGCTTCGTCTAACACCACTACGGCCGGGACGGCGCGTCTCAGGAACCGCAGACGGCCCCAGCTGAAGGGGACGGAGACCAGGGTCATCGGCGGGTGTGCGGGTTCGGCCCGGAGATAAGACGTGATCGTCCAGGGCATGTCGTCGGTGACGGCGACGATCGCCAGCCCCGACTGACCGTACCGCTCATGCCAACCTCTCATGACCGTAAAGACCGGCGGCGTATCGAGCCGATACTGTGTCCATAACAGCAGGGCCGTGACCTGGCCGACGGCCAGATCGGTCTTTCCGGACCTGCCGTATGGCGGGCATTCCTTCCGGTCCTCCATGACGCATGACGAATGGAAACCGCCCCGACCGTCTGCCTTGGCCGTGGAGATCGTGCCACTGAACGGGGGTAGCGGCTTGCCGAGATACAATTGCCGCAACATCTCCTGGGTCGTCGGTCTCGCCGCCGTCGTCAGCCGTACTGCCACTTCCTTGTCCTGACGACGCACCAGCAGCTCGATCTCCTGCCCGACCGGATGCTCCGAGATGACAGAGATCACCTGATGCGCCCCGGTCACCGTACGGCCTTTGATACTCACCAGCACGTCGTGTTTCGCCAGCTTCCCTTCGGCCGGTGCCGCCGGAATCAAGTCGACGACTTCGACGTAGGTACCGTATTCCCGGATCTCGTCACCGAGCTCCTTCCTTTCGGAGAGCACGGCGCCGATCCAGGACTCGGTAACCGGCACGATGACTGGCCGCGCCCCTTCTGCGGGCGCCCCGACTTCCGCCGGTTTCTCGCAGGCCGCGGCTAAAGTCAGCAGCATTCCGGAGCTGACCACCAAAACGACTCGGTTCATGACAACCTCCCTGGTGTATGAAAGGAACGACAGGCCAGTATGGCACATCCGGTCATACAGTCAATATGCAACCGCGGAACGACGACCCGGCGCTTTTCCGAAAACTGTGCTATATTCCGGATATCCTAACGACGGACCTATGGGTGAGATCATCGTCGACTGGAAAGCGCTGGGGGTGGACCCGCCTGAAGGCGAGAAACCTCAAGACACCTCCGAACAAGAGGCCGACCAGGACCGGCCGCAACAGACCGAAACCGAGAGCGGGGTATCGACCGAGATCGATGCCGCTCTCGCCGCTCTCGAGGCCCGACATCCCCGTGAAGCCTCCTTCAGGCCGAATTCAGCCCTGGCTTTGGAAGCCTTGAAGCTGAAGGAACGTATCGAGGAGCTCACGGATCAGCGAGATGAACAGGAAAGGGCCATCGAAGGGGGCACGATGTTCGCTTCCCTCGAGAAGATGCGACAGATCAAGGAACAGAGGAAACAGGACGAGCTCGGAGAGTTCGACCGCCAGATCGAGGATCTCGGTATCGACCTGGCGCTGCTCGAATCGGCCATGGATGAGCTCAAATCTGGCGACACTTCGGCCGCCGACGCGCACTTCGCCAAGCAGGAAAAGGCTATCGAGACCGAAATGGACCAGATTGAGGAACAGGAGGCGGCGGCCCGCCGGAAACTGCAGGAGATGGTCGAAACGGGTGCCGGAGCCGGGGACCTGACGGGTGGCTCCGAAGTCATCAAACGGCTGGAACGACAGAAAGCCCGGCTGCGGAGCGCGCTATCCACTGCCAAAGACCGACGGGAATATCTGCGGCTCCTGGCCAGGAAAAAAACGCCCCGGTCCGGGGAATCGACCTGGAATCCCGAATGACCGTCCCGAAACGACCGCTATCGCTCTACACCCTGATCGCCGCCAACCTGATTCCGGTTGTCGGCGTGCTTCTGCTGGGCTGGGACATGCGCGACGCCCTCTTCCTCTATTGGATGGAGAACCTGATCGTCGGCTTCTTCGCCGTCCTGCGTATCGCTTTCGCTCCCGGCAATCCCTTCGGTAAGATCTTCGCCGTCCCTTTCTTCTGTTTCCATTTCGGGATGTTCACGTTGGTCCACGGCGTCTTCGTCATCGGTCTGACCGCCGGTTTCGGCAGCATGTCGGCGGGCCTGCCGGTCCTCGACTTCGTGATAGAGCTGGTCTCGAGAAGCGCCCCCTATGCGGCGGTCATCCTCTTCCTCAGCCATGGTTATTCGTTCGTCTTCAACTATCTCGGTCGGGGGGAAAGGGAAAAGACCGACGTCGGACAGGAGATGGGACGTCCCTACTCGCGGGTGATGGTGATGCACTTCACCATTCTGGCGGCCTTCTTCCTGATGCTGCCCCTCGGCATGATGAGCGATGATCCGGCCGCTGCTGTCCGGATCGTTCCGGCGCTGATCCTCATCATCATCAAAACGCTGGTCGACGCCACGACCCACCGCCGGGCCCACGCCAGGCGCGACATCGGACAGGAGGGACCCGAACCGCAGGCAGCGACGTGAGCTCCCGATGGATCGAGCTGACATAAGACAGATAAAAAGACCGGCTAGATGCCGGTTTTCGGTTTCAGGCCGCGAGCTGACGGATTCCCGTCTCATCGAGACGCCGGGCCGGATCGCGGATGGGCCAGATCGCCGCGGACTGTCCGGCCAATGCCAGGAAGGGCGCCGGAAGGACCTCCTGGAGGTAACCGGTCCTGCCGACCTCGATATAGAAGTACGTCACGTAAACGGTACGCCCGGCGCGGAAGCTGTAGCTGAAGGCCTTGCCTTCCGGCCAGTTGTTGAGGTCGCACCACTGCATCATCATCGTCTTCGGCCGGTGCCTCAACAACAGGCTGATGAACGTCTCCGGCTGAAGTCCGACCGGCCCGCGGACGAGCGGTGAGCAGGCGTCCCGGACGGACCACCAGAGACGGCGGAAGATCCTGGTGAAGAACGACTTGGTGTCGTACCACGACACCCTGAAGTCAAAATGGATACGCATGCGGACCTCCTTGAAAAGGACGGGGGGATTATACAGTGATGATACATGGAGTCAATCGGTCCCTGTCCCTGTCCGCCTCCTTTCGGCCGCCCGAAACAAAAACAGGCTTCCTCTATGGCGAGGCCTGTTTATTGGGGTCGGCTGCCGGATGATCTTAGGACGATCGACTCGTCAGATATCCATCTGTTGAATCGGATATTCCTGTCAGGCGAGCAACAGATCCACGCAGGTCATGACGACCGCGCCGATAAACATGAGTCCGATGAGATTGGGCCGGAATCTGCGTTGAGCGACCGAAGACGAGACTGCGATAAGCACCGCCCAGACCAAAAGAGCCGCCATGACCTGCGGAATTCCCACTCCGACGATTTCAGAAAGCATCTCTCGGGTACCGGCAGTGAAGAACGGCGGATAGAACACGACCTCGCCGTGATAGATATGTTCCGGAACCAGCCAGGCGACGCCGCCCCAAAGCAGGGCCATAAGCCAATTGACGCGATACCTGGGACTGATCCTTTTCCTGACTGCGGTCACCGTGGCTGCGGCGGCTAGGGGAGCTACGAAACAGGCCATAATGATTCTTGATTATTCACGAAGCGGAAAGGGTGTCACGTCACTGTTGCGGCGTCTGGGATTCGATCTGCGTCTCCAGGACGCCGCGGGCCTCTCTCAACTCAGACAGAAAATCGATACCGATCGGAGCGAGCAGTCTTGCCGCTCCGATGATGATCAGGGTAGCGATGACCGAAGCGCCGATTGCCGTACCGACTCCGAAAATAAGCCCGGTCAGCAGGCGCCGCCGGAGGCTGTTCTGCTTTTCCAGCGCATCAGCGACCCGGCTTATCTGATCACTTAGTCGCGCCGCCGTCTTGTCTGTCCCCTCCTGTATATTCTCCATAGCAAGATAACCATACCGGAAAAAAGGAAGTTAGAAAATCCATATGGTTGCGGGGGGCTAAGTAGCCAACCCGCCTACCGGCGGGCAGGCGGGAATCCCCCGTCGCTGCTGCGCCAGCTCGCAGCTACTTGCGCCCTTCGATTCAGTTCCTCCAATAATATAAACAGGCCTCCCATGAAGGGAGGCCTGTTTATGGGGTGGCCAACGGGAATCGAACCCGTATTAGCAGGACCACAACCTGCTGTGTTAACCGTTACACTATGGCCACCGTAGGTGGTGCGCCCGGAACGACTCGAACGTTCGACCTGCTGCTTAGAAGGCAGCCGCTCTCTCCAGCTGAGCTACGGGCGCATAGTTCCGGACCCATCGCCACCGAAGGATAGCAGAAAAATAGCCTCAAGTCAACCGTCGCTATCCCGCTTGCGGCGCTTGGCATGGAAGGATTCGTAGACCTCCCGGAGCCGCTGATCGGTGATATGGGTATAGATCTGGGTGGTGGTGATCGAGGAATGGCCGAGCATCGCCTGTACGCTCCTGATATCCGCACCGTTCCTCAAGAGATCGGTGGCGAAGGTGTGCCTGATGGTGTGCGGCGTGATCCGTTTGGTGATGCCGGCGGCCCGGGCGTACTTCTCGACGATCCGCTGGATGCTCCGGGCGGTCAGACCGCGCGAATCGTCCCTCTTCTTGCCGGCCCGGTCATGACTGGCGAACAGGTAGGGCGAAAGGTCGCCGCGCCGTTTCAGGTACTCCCCCAGCCAGTAACGCGCCTGGTTGGAAAGGAAGACGACGCGGGGCTTATCCCCCTTGCCGCGCACGGTGAACTCCTCCCGCTTGAGGTTGACCATCTCCTTGGTGAGTCCCGCCAGCTCCGAGACACGCAGGCCGGTGGAAAAGAGCATCTCCAGGATGGCCTTGTCCCGATAGACGATCAGCGAAATACCCTCCCCGTCGCCCTTCGGTGTCCCGAAGAACGGAGCCTCGAGTAACCGCTCCAGCTCGTTCGCCTCCAGGAACTCTACTGTCCGTTCCGGTGTGCGGGCCAATTCGATCTTCTCCGGGGCCAGGGTCTTGATGTCGCGCTTGGCCAGATACTTGAGGAAGGCGCGCAGGGCGATGAGATGGTAGTTCTGGGTGTTCTTCTTGAGGGTCTCCCCTTGGGTGTCCCGGAACCGGTTCAACCAGAGCCGGTACTTCCTGATCAGTTCGGGCGTTATACCCTCAGGCTTGATCCATTCGGCCCAATCGAAGAAACGCTGCAGATAGAAATCATAATTCCGTACCGTGCGCACGGATCGGTTACGCTCGATCTCCAGATATTCGAGAAAATCCCTGATCAGATCTTTGGTCCGCTGGCTCATATCATCATTATACGACACAACCGGTCCGGCAGCCAATCCAGACCACCGACCCCGACTGACGCCTTAAAACCCCGGAACCTTGCCAAATTTGCCTGTTCCTGCTATTCTCTGTCCGTAACTCACCGTAGCTATTACGGCTTCCCGGCCCTGATTATAGGCTGGGAGGTACGCCTATCGGGAGACGGAAGCGCCCTGACCGCCGGGTCCGGGTCGTGACCGGACTGCCCGTCGACCTATGTTGGATAAGAAGAAGAAGGAGCGGGTCATCGCCAAATACAAGACGCATGACACCGACACCGGTTCGCCGCAGGTCCAGATCGCCCTGCTCACCGCGGAGATCAAGGACCTCAGTTCACACCTCATGTCGCATAAGAAGGATTTCTCCTCCCGTAAGGGCCTGTTGCGCAAGGTCAGCGAACGGCGTCGCCTGATGAAATATCTCAAGAGGGAAGATCTCAAGGCCTTCGAACAGATCACCGAGGACCTCAAGCTCAAGACCACCTCCATCTGACCGCGGACGCCGGTTCGAACCGGCGTTTTCGCCGTCCGGAGTCGGCCAACGACTTATGACGACCCATCCCAGGATAAAAAGGAAGGATCAGCGCGTCGGCGTGTTCATCGACGTGCAGAACATGTACTATTCGGCCCGGAACCTGTACGACCGCAAGGTCAATTTCGGCGCGATTTTGGAGACCGCCGTCGCCGGTCGCCAGCTGATTCGGGCGATTGCCTATGTGGTCCGGGCCACCGGCGAGGAACAGCCGTTCTTCGAGGCGCTCTATCAGAGGGGAATTGAGACCAAGGAGCGCGACGTACAGGTCTTCCTGGGAGGCGCCAAGAAGGCCGACTGGGACGTCGGAATAACGGTCGACGCCATCCGGATCGCCGAGATCCTGGACGTGGTCGTGCTGGTCTCAGGTGACGGTGACTTCGTGGAGCTGGTCGAATACCTGAAACACCGCGGCCGGCAGGTCGAGGCCATCGCCTTCCAGAAATCGGCCTCGGCCAAGCTCATCGAAGCGGTGGACGACTTCATCGACCTTTCCGAAGAGAAGGAGAAATACCTGATAGGCCCGGCGGTCCAGCGCGGCAAGACCTCACGTCGCGGCTCCTCGGCCGGGACACAGCAGGCCGCCCGTAAGACCCGTAGCTCCGACAGGCGGAAAGACAACACTAAAACCGGGCAGACCCCTAAACCCAAGAAATAACCTCAGACATTAACCTAACCGGTCGCGCGAAAGTTCGTCCGAAGACATGTAGACCTCACTGACCCCTGCGTTTCGCGGGGAGGGCCAGCGGTCTAAAGCCTTGGGGCGAGCAGGAGCGGCGACTGAAAAGTATGGAAGTACGCACCTTCGAGACCGAATGGGGCGGAAAGAAACTTACTATCGAGACCGGCAAGCTCGCCCAACAGGCCAATGGGTCCTGCACGGTCCGTTATGGCGACACGGTCGTGCTGGTCACGGCGGTCATCGCTGAAGAGGCCCGGGAAGGCATCGATTTTTTCCCGCTCTCCGTTGATTACGAAGAGCGGTTTTATGCTTCCGGAAAGATCAAGGGTTCCCGCTTCATGAAGCGGGAGGGCCGGCCCAACGATGAAGCGATAATGACCGGCCGGATGATCGACCGGTGCCTGCGGCCGCTCTTCCCGGATACGGTCCGGCACGAGGTCCAGGTGGTGATACAGGTGATGAGCGCCGACCTGGAGAACGACTCCGACATGCTGGGACTGGTCGGGGCGTCGTGTGCCCTGGCCATCTCTGACATCCCCTGGGACGGCCCGATCGGCGGAATCCGTATCGGCCGCGTCGGCGGCGAATGGGTGATCAACCCGACGTTCGCCGCGCTCGAGAAGAGCGACATGGACATCATCGTGGCCGGAACTCCGGAAAAGGCGATCATGATCGAGGCCAATTGTCGGGAGGTCACGGAAGAGGACGCCTACGAGGCGATCATGTTCGGACAGAAACACCTCCGGCCGGTAATCGAACTCATCAAACAGGTCCAGGCCGCGGCCGGACGGGAAAAACTGCCGATCGCCGGTCTCTCCGGAGAGACCGACCTGACTGACGATGAGAAGACCGAACGGGCCACGCTGACCGAAAAGACCCGGGAATTCGTCTTCGGTCGCGTGGCCGATGAGCTCTACGCCAACAAACAGATGTCCAAGACGGAGCGCCTCGAACTGATCGATCGCCTCAGCGAGGAGCTGGATGCCCAGCTCAAGGAGAAGCAGATCGGCAAGGAGAAGAGGAAATACGCCCTGGAAAGGTACTGGCCGCTCGTGGAGAACCTGGTGTCGCAGCGCATCCTGGAGAAGGAGGAGCGGGTGGACGGCCGATCGCTGACCGATATCCGGAACCTGAGCAGCGAGGTCAGCCTGCTGCCCCGCCCTCACGGCAGCGCCCTCTTCCAGCGCGGCGAGACCCAGATCATGTCCACGGTCACGCTCGGTCCGCCTTCGGACATCCAGATACTGGACACGATGGACAGCGACGGCAAGAAACGTTATTTCCATCACTATTTCTTCCCGCACTTCTCGGTCGGCGAGACCGGCCGGATGGGCGGCGGCGGCCGTCGAGAAATCGGTCACGGCGGACTCGCCGAACGGGCCCTGTTGCCGGTCCTGCCCGACAAGGAGGAGTTCCCTTACACCATCCGCGTGGTCTCCGAGGTCCTGGGGTCGAACGGTTCCAGTTCGCAGGGTTCGATCTGCGGCTCCTCGCTGGCCCTGATGGACGCCGGCGTACCGATCAAGGCGGCCGTGGCCGGCATCGCCATGGGTATCGCCACTGACGATCAGGGGAACTACAAGATCCTCACCGATATCCGGGACCTCGAGGACGGCAAGGGCGGCATGGACTTCAAGGTCGGCGGTACCCGTTCCGGCATCAACACCATCCAGCTCGACACCAAGACCCAAGGGCTGACGCCCCAGATCGTCCAAGAGACGCTGACCCAGGCCAAGGACGCCCGCAACCGCATCCTCGACTCCATGGACCAGGCGATCGCCGAACCGCGGGCGGAACTGTCGCCTTACGCGCCGCGTATCATCACCTTCAAGATCCATCCGGAACGGATCCGCGACGTCATCGGCAAGGGTGGTGAGACCATCAATTCCATCATAGAGGCCACCGGCGCCTCCATCGATATCGAGAACGACGGTTCGGTGACGGTCGCCTCGGCCAATGCGGCGGCCCTGGAGAAAGCCATCCAATGGATCAAGGATCTGACGCGTGAAGTGACCGCGGGCGAGGTATTCAAGGAGGGTAAGGTCACCCGCCTGATGGATTTCGGGGCTTTCGTCGAGGTGCTGCCGAACCAGGAGGGTCTGGTCCACATCTCCGAGATGGCGCCGTTCCACGTGCACAAGGTCACCGACCTGGTCAAAGTCGGCGATATCGTGCCGGTCAAGGTGACCGAGATAGACCACATGGGTCGGGTCAACCTCTCCATCAAGCAGGCCAAGCAGGAACTCGGGATACCGCAGGAACCGCCGGCGGGTTATGATGTGGCCCGCCCCCCGGCGCGTCGCGATGACCGCGGCAGCCGCGGCGGCCGGAGCTTCGGGGGCCGCCGCAACGACCGCGGCTCCAGGAATGACCGTAATCATTGATGCCGGAGAACGGGAACAACCGTAACGACGGGCCGTGCAGGAAAGGCGGACTGAAGTCCGCCGTCCTGTTATGGTCCGGATTGGCGCTGCTCGCCGGAATCACCTTCCTGGTGACCTGTCTCTGGCTCGCGCCTCGGGACAGCCTGCTCGGCCATGTACCGGACGATGTCGGGCTGTACGTGCATGTCGAGACCGGACAGACCGGGCTGGACCGCACCTTCTTGCTGCCGCCAGGCCTGCCGGATGACGGGACGCCGGACGAGCTGGCCGTCTTCGTCAGACCGACCGGAGACGGCGGGCTCGACCAGGGCACCCTGTTACGGTGGAAAGGCGGTGTCGAGCCTGGGTCCAGACCGGCCCGTTTCCTGCTCGAGAACGGAGCGATTCCGCTCTCCCACGAGACCTACCTGCTGGGTGACGACCGGACCCGGGAAGAGGCCTGGACTGCGGTCCTGGCCGGCAGGTCATTGGATGCGGATGAGTCCGTCGTCCGGGCGCTGGCGGCGATGCGGCGCCTTTCCCTCGTCCAGATCTATGTCGATCCGGTCTCGCTGTCCGCGGATGGCGGACTTCCGTTCAGGTCCGAGGCTTTCGGTGATCTGCAGCCCCTGGTCATGGCGCTGAACGCCGGCCCTGGCCGGATATCCGGCCCCATCCTCTCCGTAAGCCGGGCGGCCGACCTGCCCCGACTTGTCGGACCGCGCCTCCCTTCGCCTGACCGTCTCCCGCAACCCTATACCGGACTGATCGATCACGAAGCCGACCTGACGTACCTCGGGATGGAGACCCTCTTCGATCCGGTCAGCGTATTGCTGGGCGCGCACCAACAGCGCTGGCAGACGATTGAAGACGGCATCCGCAACACCTATCTCGAGACCACTAACCGTGAACTGCGTAAGATGCTCGACGGGCCCGTGGTCCTCAATATTTACGCCCAGGACGAAGGCGGTGGCCGACCAGTCGGTGCGGTGGCCCAATTCCCTGAAGTGAGAGCGGAATCCCTGAAGACCGTCCTGAACGACTACCTGAACGCCTCCAGCCCCGCCAAAAAGAAGCTGATACTGCCTGACGGCTCGGTCGCCACCGAGCTGAGGATAGAGGACGATTATGAACCGCTGGTCCCGGAAGACCGGACCGGGCTGGATCAAGCTTATTCCGCCCGATCCAGACTGGGCGTAGATTCACCAGTACTGGCCCGGACATCAGAAGGCGTGACCCTGGTCGCCAACAACGATCTGGCCCTGACCAGCTTCTTATCCAACGCTGCCGGAGCAGATGAATTTCGGTCAGACCAGACCTGTGCGGACAGGGGCGGTTTCAATCGACTCGATATTCGAAATCTGAGCTTATTCGACACATATTCCCCTGAACTGTCCTTGATACCCCTTTGGGAATCTTTTTCCAGATTACGGATTGAAGAGATTGGGGATAATTTCTTCTGGTTTTGTGGATATTCATCCGCCCCTGTGGATAACTAAAGACAGAAAAGAACAAAAAAGATATTCACAGCCAAAAAGCAGCCCGTTGAATGGCCGCTTTTTTAGCTGAAATAAGAGTAAAAAAATACAGATAGACAAAATTGACCTGCTCCTTATCCGATGATATACTGAAAGTGAAGTCAGTCGTTCCTTTCAGCAGCAGGGAAATGATCCGGAAGGTGTTTCGGGGTTATTTCCCTCTTCTCTACTCATCCTTCGCCAGGCTTGAAAATAAACATAAAATTTCAAAACTCGGCATGGTATCCCCCGCCTTACCCTTGGGGGCAACTACCGTGGATAGGTAGAGGAGTCAGTTCTTTCCGGCCTCTGGACCGATTGACTGTCCGGGCGCGGTGCCTTCCTTCTTCGACAAGAGGTAAGACACTGCGCCCGATGATGGTCACAAACCGGAGGCTTCGGCGCAAGTGAGCCTAGAAATCAATTCTTTCATCGGGCAAAAATTCTTGCGCCGATTTTTATTGCGCAACTGGGCTTAAAATCGCGGTTCTTGGCCGGTGGTCGAACGCCCGTATGACCGGAGGCTGGGGATATTGCCATTACCCGACCGGCAGTGTACATTATTAGCATCCTATGCTTTTCGCTACCGCGAACAAGATCAGAATAAACCACCGTATGAAGAAAGCTTTTGTTAAGGAGATGGAAGAGTTGCTGCTCAAGGAAAAGGAGCGGCTGGAAGGCGAGTTGGAGCAGTTTTCGACCAAGAATCCCGATAACAGCGATGATTACAACGCGAAGTTCCCGAATCTGGGCGATAAGGAGGATGAGAACGCGGAAGAGGTGGCTACCTACAGCACCAACCTGACCCTGGAACGGACGCTGGAGTCGGCGCTGCGCGATGTCAATTCGGCGCTCAAGAGGATTGAAGAGGGTACCTACGGCATCTGCAAATACTGCGACAAGCAGATCGCCGAAAAGAGGCTGCGCGCCCGCCCCGGTTCGAGCTCATGCGTCGAATGCAAGAAATCGCTCACCCAGGAGATCTGAACTGACCGCCCGTGCCACGGATGGGACGTAAAATGATTTCAGAACCGCGCCTGTTGTATGCAGTCGCGGTTTTGGCTTTCGTCGCGGACCGTCTGCTGAAATGGTCCGTGATGCATATAGGCGTCGGCTGGGGTCCGGTCTCCTTTTCCCTCTACGAGAACGCCGGTCTGATGTTCAGCATCCCAGTCCCGTACGCGAACCTGCTGGTCGGCATCAGCGTCGTCGTCTACTGCGGCCTGATCGGCGGCCTGGCGGCGCTGACCTACCGCGGCTCTCGGTTCACGCCCCCTCTTTTCCTCATCACCCTGGGCGCCACCTCCAATCTTTATGACCGTCTGGCGCATGGGGCCATCATCGATTTCCTGATTTTCTTCGGCCGGTCGGCGATCAATCTGGCTGACGTCATGATCGTAGTCGGTCTGGTACTGATAATCCTGCAGTCTGATGTCCTGCAGGCGAAACGGAAGCGTGGCTGATAAGCCGTCCGTCATAAGGCGTTAAACGATCTGTCCGGGCCATTACGGCCTTTTTTGAGTTTAAAAAACACCCCCGGACCCGCCCGACGCCAGGATAGGCGAAGGACGGGGCCGGGGTAGAGGAGGAGATGAGCGGGATCAGAGCGGACGGATGCTGGCGATTACGCGTCCCAACTCTTCCCGCATCACGCGGTCGTAACGGGCCGTAGACGACCCGAGGAACAGGAAGACGAGCGACCGCAGCCCGTCGACTCTCTTGATGACCAAGACGGAGGTTTCCGTCTCGAGCGGGTGCTCCGCCGGCGCCTTCGAGTAGTGGAAGGAGGCGCTGTCACCGCTCTCGTCGCTGTGGAAGGTCAGCGGACCGACCGTACCGATGCCGGTCAGTCGCTTGGCCTCCTTCAGCTTCTCCTGAGCGGTCTCGACGAAGCTCTTGCCGTGCACCCGCTGGACGTGGATGGTGACGACGGTCTTGGTGTAGGTGTTGGCGAGCGCGAGATGCTCGCACCCGCATGCCGCACTGCGTCCGTCGTCGGTGTTCTCCGTCACCTTCCAGAACCGCGTCGGCAGATCCAGGGCGAATCCCGCATCCTTGTTGACGACCTTGAGCGTCGCCGAGGGGACCGCCGTGACCTGTCCGCCGGTCGTGGCACAACCTGCGAAAAGAAGCGAACCGATTACCGCTACTGAAACTCCGAGATCTCTCATTTCATGCCTCCGTGTGACTCATGATGGTTGCTGAAAAGACCCTGACGCACCCGCGCCATCCTCCGAAGAGGAACGGGATAAGGTAGCACGGATTCCGCTTCCTGTCAAGGGGTCTCAGCCTTATGATGTCCCGAAATAAGGCCGAGTGGCGGTGGCCGGGACGTTTGAGCTGTAGGCCGGATACGTAGGCCCAGGGCTTCGCTTGCCAGAATCGCCGGACCTTGTTATCACGTCGGGGCCTGAACGGACGACTGACCCCGAAATCCCATGTCATCCAGGATATGTTCAGCGGCGATCGTCGGTCTCGATGCGGTACCGGTGGAGGTCGAGGCCGACATCTCCCAGGGGCTCCCCCATTTCTCCGTCGTCGGCCTGCCCGACACCGCAGTCCAGGAGGCCCGAGACCGGGTACGCGCCGCTTTCCGGAACAGCGGACTGTCCTTCCCGACGACCCGGGTGA